>JALYTV010000131.1 GCA_030854105.1 Verrucomicrobiota bacterium
TCCATATAGCGCTTAGTGCCTGGCTCGGGCTCTTGCGCGACACGCGGAGGGACGTTTAACGATGATCCGTCGCCTTGACCGACGACTTCAGGTTGGTTTTTTCTTAGCTCTCAGTAGGGAATGTTCCGAAGCCGGGCCGCAAGGGACGGCAAGCGGTTGCTCGAAGCTCGCGAGAGTGCCGAGATTCATAGCAATACTCGTCGTCGCGCTGTGTGTTCTTACGCAGAACGCGGCCTATGCAGCTGCGTGCCAGCCGCAGCGCACGGCTTCGCTTCTCCTTGCAAAATCGATTGGCGACGTATACAACCAACTCGCCAGTGACGGCGACGAACTGCCAACCTCGTATTTTGCCAAAGCGACGATCCTGCAATCAACTTATGCCTATACGCTGCAAACGCATCGCAGCGCGTACGACACGCAGCATGAAGGCCCAAACACCCTTACCGGAGTGCATACGATTGCGGGACCAACGATCTCAATTCCGTGGTTCGTCGCTACTGACGAAACATCCGAAGCGAGGGTTGCCCGCTGTGTAGGAATTCTCGGCATATATGCGGGCGTCGGTTTCGTGCGGACATCCTCGAATTATGATTATCCGGCCGGATATGCACATCTGCAAGGAATGGGAATCGGTCTGGAACGCTTCGCGGATGCAACGCACCGTTTCGATCTTTTCGGAGCGCTCTACTACTATCCAGCGGCGTCGGGAGCGTACGGCGGCACACGCCTTCACTTCACGATCGTAACGTTCGACGGCGGGCTTCGCCTGCGGCTGGGGTCTTCAAGCATCGGCCTGATTGCCGGGCTCTATCAGGAGATGCGTTCGCTGCACTCAGGGGCGCGCGCGAGCCAAACGATCCGCGTCGCGCCCTACATCGGACTGCAGCTCATGCGGTAGCCGCCAGGTCGCCGTGAATCTGGTCGACTGCAGCAAAAAAAATCGTCGAAGCGGCCTTTTTTGCACGTCATGACTTTTCGGAGAGGCGCTAGTGGAAGATCAGATTCTCCGGTTCGTTCAATCCCGTGGTCGAACCCGATAGGATCGTCGCCGCCCATAATCCCGAAATCATTCAAGCCCCTCACGGATTGCTTCGTCCGGTATCATGGCGCTGCCGCGCACGAGGAGGACGTCGAGCTGCTCCCGGCTTAAGTGTGCGCGGAGCAATTCCATCAGGTGGTCCTGCGTGGCGATCTCGGGATATTCCCGCAGATACCCGATTCTCGGCAAGGCCGCTTCGACATAGCCCGCCAGCCGTGCCGCGCGTTCAAAATCGCCCGACATCGCGAACGCAAGAGCAATGTGTTCCAGAGTGACGGGAACATGCGGATTGTCCGGCGCCGAACGCGCATAGTACTGAAGGACTTTCCTGCCCGCCGCTCGCGTACCGATCGTTTCTCCCGCAGCGATTAAATAGCCGCATAGGTTCTGATTGAGATGCGCGATCATTCCTAATTCGTGCAAGCGCTCCGCGATCACCAGCGCTTCACGCGCCAAGGCGATCGCAAGCTCGCCGTCGCCGCGCCGGTACTCGCTTTCGGCCTGATTCAAAGCAGCCGCTATCAGCCCACGCTCGTTTCCGTGCGACTTATGAACGAGCCGCAGCTCCTCGCAAGCCCGCGACCATTCCGAAACTTCGCCGGAAAGTCCAAAATAGGCAGCGCGATTCGTTACCAAGTCGAGATGCTGGCGCTTCGTGAGCGTGCGGCCTTCTTCGGCCTCATCCAACGCCGCTCGTGCACGATCAAACTCACGCACAAACGCCGCGGCGCGACCGAATCTGCAAAGCGCGTCGAAGAGCGTCGCCTGATCGCGCGACGCACGCGCGAGACTGACGCCCCGCTCCGCGGCGTCAAACGAACGGTGGCTTGAAAATTTCCCCGCCTCGCAGGCCGCAATCCAAGTCCAGAGCCGCGCGCCAAGCTTCGCGTCGCCCCTTTCGACAAGGGCCGCGAAGTGCATCGCGCGCTCAATGCCTTCCTGGTGAAGCCCCAAGTTTAACAGCAGCCGTGTCGCGATTAGCAATTCTGCGCCGCGCGCCGGATCGTTCGATTCGGACCAATCGAGAGCAGCCCGCATTTCTTCGAGCTCGCTTACAAGGGCGACGACTAAAGCTTCGCGCGGGTTCTCTTCAAAGCGCACTTGCGCGTCGGCGAAGAGGGCGTAGATATACGCGAAATGCCGACGGCTCAAATCTTCGCGTTCGGCCACCTCTTCGAGCTTTTCACGCGCATAGACGCGCGTCGACTCAAGCAAACGGTACCGCGCGATGTCGCCCGAGAGCTCCGCGACAACCAGCGATTTATCAACCAGTAATGCAAGCAAATCAAATATTTCGAATTCGAGCAGTGCGTCGTCGCCGGCAACGGTGACGGCGCCCCCGAGCGTGAAGCCGCCGACAAATATTCCAAGTCTCCGAAAGAGCACGCGTTCTCGCTCGTCCAATAAATCGTAACTCCAATCGATGAGCGCGCGTAGCGTTTGCTGGCGCGGCAATCGATCGCGGCGACCGGCCGTAAGCAAACGGAACCGTTGATCGAGCCGCGCTCGAAGCTCATCGAGTTGCAGCACGTTAACCCGTGCCGCGGCGAGCTCGATAGCGAAGGCGATCCCGTCAAGCCGGCGGCAGATCTCGGCTACAACGGGCGCATTGGCATCGGTGAGGGCGAAGTGTGCGTCCGCTGCTTTCGCGCGATCGACGAATAATGCGATAGCGCCAAATCTCAGTGAATCGTCGGCGCGCAATTCTTTGCTTTGCACGGCTTCGGGCAGCGTCAACGACGGCATGCGATACGTCATCTCGCCCTCGATGCCTAAATTTTCGCGACTGGACGCCAACAAATTTATGTCAGGAGATTGATGCAGTATCGCGGATGCAGCATAAGCCACTGCGCTAACCAGGTGTTCGCAATTATCGAGAACGATCAGCGTGCGCTTTCCCTTGAGCGACGCGACCAAACGGTTGAGCGGATCGCCGTCACTCGGCAACACCATACCTAGACTCTTAGCGATGGTGCTGGATACGAGATCGGGATCGGTGATCGACGCAAGCTCGACAAACCACGCCCCGTCCTCTTTCGCGTCCAGCAGATTGGCGGCGACTTGCAGCGACACTCGAGTTTTCCCGACCCCCCCGGCGCCAGTCAGTGTCACGAGCCGATGGTTGAGCGCTAGAGTTGTGACTTCAGCGACCTCGGAATCTCGGCCAACGAGCGACGTCAGTTGCAGCGGCAAATTGTTTGGCAGCGAGTTCAAGGAGCGCAAAGTTGGAAAGTCGGATCGCAAACCCTGGGCGGTCAGTTGGAAAACGCGTTCCGCTCGCTCCAAATCTCTGAGGCGGTGATCGCCTAGATCAACGAGAATTGCATCTTTCGGCAGATCGCCTCGTACGAGCTCAACCGTCACTTTCGAGATCAGCACTTGACCGCCGTAGCCGATCGCTAGTAATCGCGCCGTCTTGTTCAGCGGCTGCCCGAAGTAATCGCCGTCG
>JALYTV010000072.1 GCA_030854105.1 Verrucomicrobiota bacterium
GCCTGACGTCCGCTCCGTTTACACCTACGTAAACAATCATTTCGAAGGCTTCTCCCTTGGGACCGCGCAGCGTCTCGCGAAACGCCTCGGCTACGATCTGATATTACCGACGACGGAAGAAATCAGCGGCGCATCCGACGACCGCGATCAAATGAATTTGTTCCCGACGAACTGATCGCTCCACGTCGAAGCTGCCACCGACGACGATGTAGAGGCGCTTGAAAGCGCCCGCCGCGCAGGACTCGGCGATTGGCACAATCATAAATCAGTCCGCTCGCACGAACGTCGTCCTGCCCCGCCGAGCTAGCGAATCTCCGCCGCGCCGAAATACGGCTGCAATTTCTCCGGCAACCTGATCGCGCTGTCTGACGTCTGGCCGCACTCGATCAGCGCGGCGAACAAACGCGGCAACGCCAGCCCGGAACCGTTGATGGTGTGCGGGAAACGATTCTTTCCCTCCGCGTCCTTGAAGCGCGTATTCATGCGGCGCGCCTGGAAATCTTCGAAATTCGAGCAGCTCGAGACTTCGAGATACGCATTCTGACCCGGCGACCAAATTTCGATGTCGTACGTTTTCGCCGAGCCGAAACCGAGATCGCCCGTGCAAAGTTCGATCACGCGGTAATGCAAGCCGAGCAATTGCAGCACGCGCTCGGCGTCCGCCGTCAGTTTCTCGTGCTCGTCGTAGGAAGTCTCCGGCGTCGTGATTTTCACCAGCTCGACCTTGTCGAACTGATGCACGCGAATGATGCCGCGCGTCTCGCGCCCCGCCGAGCCCGCTTCGCGCCGGAAACACGGCGTGTAAGCGACAAATTTCTTCGGCAAATCCTCCGCGCGCAAAATTTCTTCGCGATAAAAATTCGTGACCGGCACCTCGGCCGTCGGCGCGAGGAAGATCGCGCCGTTTTCAAGCCCGTACATGTCTTCCTCGAATTTCGGCAGCTGCGTGGTGCCGATCATGCAATCGCGCCGCACCAGAAACGGCGGGCTCATTTCGAGATAACCGTGTTCACGCGTGTGCAGATCGAGCATGAACTGGATAAGCGCGCGTTCCAGTCGCGCGCCTTGGCCGGTGAAACAGATGAAGCCGCTGCCGCTCAATTTCGCCGCGCGTTCCAGATCGAACAATTGATGACGCGCCCCGAGCGCGACGTGATCGAGCGGATGCGCGATCAACGGTTTCTCGCCCCACGTGCGCACGACCGGATTCGCGCTCGCATCTTTGCCAACGGGCGCGTTCGCATGCGGCAAATTCGGTAGCTCAAGCAGCAAGTTCCTTCTCTGTGCGGTCAGTGACGAGGGACCCGTGAGCATTAATTCGCGCATTCCAATCTCATCATTGAGAGAGCTGACGCGGTCTTCGAGGTCTTGGCTTGGTTCGCCCTTGGCCCTCAGAGCTCCTATTTGTTTGCTGAATGATTTCCGATCTGCGCTCAGCTTTTGGAGCGCGGTCTGCTCGCGTCGCTCGTCGGCATCGATCTGCAAAAGCTCGTCGATGCGCGCCGCGTCATCGCCGCCGCGCGCCGCGAGACGTTCCTTCACCAATTCGGGTTGTTCGCGAACGAGGCGGATATCGAGCACGGCGCGGATTGTAGCGGCAATCGTCGCCACTGTCATCCCGGGCGACGTGACCTGTAAGGTGTCGCAACGGGATTCCTCGGCTGACGCTGGGAATGACCAGTTGCGCGCTCCGAATAAAAACGCGCGCTCTGCGAACCACAAACCGCGTGACACCACAACCAGCGCGCTCATACTTCGTTCGTGGAACGGCTCAATCTCCTGAGCGTCGCGCTCGGCCTCGCCGCGCTCGCGGGCGTCAATCTTTACCTCACCGTTTTCGCGACCGGCCTCGCCATTCACGAGCATTGGATCACGCTCTCGTCGCAATACGCATCCCTCGGCGTGCTGGGCGAACCGGTCGTCATCGTGATTTCCGGCGCGCTCTTCGCGCTCGAATTTTTCGCCGACAAAATTCCGTGGCTCGATTCCGCCTGGGACGCGGTGCACACCGTCATTCGTCCGATCGGCGGCGCCTTTCTCGCGATTCAAACGCTCGGCAATTCCAGCCCGAGCTTCGACGTCGTCATCGCGCTGCTGGCCGGCGGCACCGCGCTCGTCACCCATTCGGCGAAAGCGGCGACGCGCCTGGCGACCAACACCTCGCCCGAGCCATTCACAAACATCGCGCTTAGCCTCGGCGAAGATGTCGCCGTCGTCGGTGGCCTCGCGCTCATTTATCATCATCCGATCGTCGCCTTCGCCATTATCGCGGCGGCGATTCTCACTTTCCTTTATTTTGCGCCCAAAATCTGGCGCGCGATGAAAGTGCGGGCGTGGCTGATTTGGCGAAAGCTGAATGAGCCGGCGTGGTTCGCGCGCGAAGCGACAACGCTGCCTTTGCAATTGCCTTCGCGCTTGGCGCCGGTCTTCGCGTCGGAAAACGTCATCGGCGAGACGATCGCGTGGGCGGTGCCGTGCGCGAGCGGTCGCGGACGGCGCATTCCCACGAATATTTTCGGCGCGCTCGTCTCGACCAACGAAGAGCCGCGCAAGCTCACCTTTGTCGGCAAAAAAGGCGGACGCCGCATCGCGCAAGCGATCGAGCTCGATGGCATGGCGCTGGTGCGCGAGCCGAAATTTCTCTCGGAGAATCTTGCCATCGCGCCCGCGAGCGGCAGCGGCCCGCGCTACTCGTTTGTCTTTCCGCGTTCGCGCGCCGGCGAAGTCGAGCAAATCGTCGAGACGCTGAAGCGAAACATTGCGCGCGCGGCGGAAATGCAACCGATCGCCGCCGTCCATGATTCGTGATGACCGCTAATACGCGGAATGACAAGCGTCGTGCGGGTTGAAGTAGATCGATACGCAGAGATGCGCGCGCGTTCGCGAGTACGCGATCGCCCGCTGATCGCGCTGCCTAAAATTCCCGGCGAACTCGAATTGCAAGCGCGCTGGTTCGCGGGCGATTGCGGGCGCGAATATCGCAGCGTGACCGGCGACGCCGTCGAGATCGTGCAATTCGGCACCTGGAATCGCGGGGCGGGTCCGGATTTCACCGACGCTGCCGTACGGATCGGAGACAGCGCGATCATCCGCGGCGCGATCGAGATCGATTTGCTCGATCGCAATTGGGAATTGCACGGTCACGCCTCGAATCCGGCCTTTGACGAAACCGTGCTGCACGTTTTCGTCGAGCGTAGCGGCGCGGAATTTTTCAGTCGCACCTCCGCGCATCGCAATGTGCCGCAGGTTCAGCTCGATCTCGCGAGCTTGAGTGACGCGGGCGTCACGTCGCTGCCGCTCGCTTACGCCGGCCGCTGTGTTGCGCCGTTGCGCGAGCTCGACGCCGCGCGGGTGATGAGTGTGCTCGAAGGCGCCGCGCAATTTCGATTGCGCCACAAAGCGCGCCGTTTTCAGCAGCGCGTGGCAGCGCACGGTCGCAGCGAAGCGCTTTACCAGATGTTAGCCGACGCGCTCGGCTACAGACAAAATCGGCTTCCGTTCACTTTGCTCGCGCAACGTTTACCGCTGGCGCGTTTACTGAAAAATCGCGCGGATGCGGAAGCGCTGCTCTTCGGCGTCGCGGGATTTCTCGATGCGCCCGATCTCGCGGCTATGCGTCAGCCGACCCGATCTTATGTGCGCGGACTTTGGGATCGCTGGTGGAAAATGCGCGAGGAAAATGCGCGGCTCGTCTTGCCGCGCGCGATCTGGAAATTTGGCGGCGCCCGTCCGCTCAATCATCCGCATCGCCGGCTCGGCGCGCTGGCGACGCTGGTGCGCGAGTGGAAAAAATTCGAGGCGCTATTGCGGAAAGGCGAGCGCGGGAAGATCGCCGATTTCCTCGGCAGTTTGCCGCACGATTTCTGGAGCACGCATTACACCCTGGCGGCGAAGAGCGCGTCGTCAGCCAGCGCGCTCATCGGCGAATCGCGCGTCGCCGAGATTTTCGCGAACGTCATTTACCCGATCGCGCTAGCGGACGGCCGCGACATTTGGCCGGAATATCGAACGCTGCGCGCGCAACTCGCGAATCGTCCGCTGCGCACCGCCGCGGCGCGTCTTTTCGCGACCGACGCGAGACAGCGCGATTTCCTGAAGAGCGTCGTCGGCCAGCAAGGCGTGCTGCAAATTTACGAAGATTTTTGCCTGCGCGATCAATCGGATTGCGCGGCGTGCCCGTTTCCCGAGCAGGTGAAGCGCTGGTAAACTTTTGCTGCGTCGCGCGAGGCGTCGTGGTAACAATTCTCTCGCATGCGCCGCCGCCAAGCCGCCTTCACCCTCATCGAACTCCTCGTCGTCATCGGCATCATCGCCGTCCTGATCGGGTTTCTTTTTCCCGTTGTGCAAAGCTCGCTGGATCGCACGAAAAAGGTGCAAGCTAAGAACGATCTCACCCAAATCGTGACGGCCGTGAACGCGTTTTACACCGAGTACGGGAAGTACCCTTCATCTTACGCTCCCGAGATGACCTATGATGGAAAGAATGGGAATACCAACGATCAGCTTTTTAACATTCTCCGGGGGATCGAAACGGTAGTTAATACACGACAAATTCCGTTCATTTCTCCGCCCATCGCGAAAATCGCTTGGGGAACGGTTTACTTGATTCGGTTGGATACCGATTATAACGATATTATTTCGAATCCCTACAGTGCGAATGCAGGATTCTCGGACATCAACGGGGCGTGATCGCTTGGTCCCTCGGGAAGAATCAAGTTGGTGGAACGGGTGACAAAAATTCGGCGGATTCAATCGACGACGTTCTTTCCTGGCAGTGAGCGGATTGCCAATCGGCCATCGGAAATCTAAAATCGGCAATTCAACCGCGGGTGTAGTTCAATGGTAGAACGGCAGCTTCCCAAGCTGCATACGAGGGTTCGATTCCCTTCACCCGCTCCCTTTGTAGCGGCGCTCTATCAGCGCCGTCTTCGGCGCGGATCGCAGCGGGATCGTGATTTGGTTCCGCTCTGGCACACGGCGTGCCCTAGAGCGACGTCGCGCATTCCTTGCTCCGTTATCCCGAGCGTAGGCGAGGACCTCCCTTTGCTCGTAGGTCACCCTTCCGCTCGTGAGGTCCTTCGCCGTCTGCGCGGCTCAGGATGACAGGGAAACGGCCGGCGCGCGGACGTTAGCCGACCCGATCAGGGGAAGGCGACGCGGTAGTAGCGTTGCGTGAAGCCGCCGGCGGCGGTGTCTTCGAACTGGAAGTTGCCGGTGGAGTCGACGCTGATGGAGGCGAGCGTGCTGTAATTCGCCAGATCGCTGGAGACTTCGATGCGGTTGATTGCGTTCTGCGCGCCGGCGCATTGCAGGATGACGTCGCCGTTTGCCAGTACGCTGGCGGAATTGATGGCCAGATTCGGGATACGCGCGCCGTAGAGGGATTGCGCGCCGGTGAGATCGTCGGCGGAGGGAACTTCGCGATTGCTCATGGCGGAGTTCATAATGGCGTCGACGTTTTGGCCGGCCTGATTGGGATGGTTAAGACCGAGCGCGTGGCCGAGTTCGTGCACGAGCACGCGGCGGACGTCGCCGACGGCGTAGCCGTTGCTGCCGTAGCGAATGTTGCCCCGATACGAATCCCAGTTCTGGTGCAAGTTCATGAGGATGTCGGCCTCGGTGAACTTCGAGCCGACGTATTGATAATAGGTGACGGCGAGGGTGCCGGAGCCGAAGGATTGGCCGTAGATGGTCGAGGTAAAGGCGATGGAATTAAGCCCGTCGCCGCTGCTAAGCCTGACGGGGACGATGGAGTTGCTCAACTGGATGCGCAGGAGCGATTGATTCCACAAATTGAAAGCGGGCGCGGCGGCGACGGCCCAGGAGGTGTTGCCGTCAATCAGCGTGCGACCGGCGAGCCCGAGGCCGAGCTGGAAATTGACGGTGATGGGCGCGGTCCAGGTCTTGCCATTGAAGACGTAAGCGCGGGCCGCGGGCAAAAGGAGCGAGGCAGCGGCGACGGCGCAAAAGCAGCGGCGGAGAGGGAGCTTCATGGTCTGAGGCTGTTGTAAGAGCACGATGCGTGCATAGTCGCGACGAAAACGAAGCTTTTTCGGGAAGCAGAACGCGCTGGCTAATTGCGGCGCTTCCTTGGCGTAGCGTTCGGTCTGCCGCCGGAAAACAGTCGCTTGAGACTGTTCCCCACTTTGTCGAGCGCGGAAGGCGCGGGTGTCGGCTTGGGGCGGGAGGAGTGTTTTCGCGTTCTGGCCAACCGGAAGGAAAATCGGACGGTCTTGTTTTCCTCTACGATAATGGTTTGCAATTTTTCGCTGAACGAGGAAGCACGCGCGGTCAATTCCTGCGGGCCCAGCGGCAAATCGATGCTCAGCGGTGTGACGCCGAGGGAAGTCTCTCCCCAGAAGATCTCGGCGCCGGCCGGCGCGCTCGCCAGGAGAACCGTGCCGTGTGGGAAAGTGTAGTTGACGATGAGCTGTTCGCCGGCTTGCGGCGAGATTTCCGTGTCGCTGTCCGGCCAGCCTGCCGCTTGAAAGAGAATGGTGTAAGGGGCTTGCGGCAGATCGTTGATCACGTCCGGAGTCGTGCCAGAACGGAGTGGAGGAATATCGGGCGTGGTGGTTCCAGCCATCACTCCCCGATAAATCGAGTAGGTGGCGCCCGCAGGGGTCGACATCAGGTTGACTGTGCTGGTGGCGGGCTCGCCGGGGCTCAACGACATCGGCGCCTGTGTCTTCGCCGAGTGGGTGGTGCGCAACCTCGAGGGAGGTCGCGTCAATACCTCAGTGCCGTAGCCATGAGCAACAGCAGTTGTCTCATCACCGGTGGCGACCGGATTCTGCCCCCGCGGATAAAAGAAAACAGCGGCGACGGCGATAATGGCAAGGATGGCCAGCTCGACGGCGAGGCGAGGGTGAAGCGGCCAGCGTGATTTCGTTTTCGTATCGGCTGGAGTGAGTCGAATCGTGCCGCCGAGACGCAAGCGGCGCGCGACTTCCGCGGCGGAACGGGGCCTTTGCTCCGGCGTTTTGGCCAGGCAGGCCGCGATGGTTTCTTCCCAGTGTTTCGGGATCGGCTGGCCGGCATTTTCTAATTTGCGGCGGCGATCGGTGATGGTGGGCGCGATGACTTCGCGCACTTGGGAGGAGACGTCGCCGCCGTAAAAGGGAGGTTTGCTCGCAAGCAGTTCGTAAAGGGTCGCGCCCAGGGCGTAGATGTCGTCGCTCGAGGAAGGATCTTCGCCCAGCATTTGCTGCGGGCTCATGTAATTGAGCGTGCCGCTGGAGGTGCGGACGCTGACGTAGCTCATGGAATCGCGCAGGGTGCAGGCGATGCCGAAATCGGTCACTTTCAACTCCGAGCGGCTGTTGATCATCAGGTTCGACGGCTTGAGATCGCGATGGATGACGCGGGCCGAATCGTGCGCATAAACCAGGGCGTCGCAAAGCGCGGTAGCCCAAGGCGCGAGCTCATCGACCTCGAAACAACGCGATGGACGCTGCACGCGCATCCACGACAGCGTCGCGCCGTCGACGTATTCCATGCAAATCGCGGCTGTCTTTTCGTCCTCGATGAAATCGAAAATGCGCACGATGTGCGGATGAGTAAGCGTGAGGCTGCGACATGTCTCGCGTTTCAGGTCCTCCTGCGCGGCGGCGTCGAAGCAGAGAGATTCCGGCAAAAGCTTAAGCGCAACGAGCCGATCCAGGCGTTCGTCCTGCGCGAGCCACACCACGCCCATTCCGCCACGGCCGAGCACCTTCTTGAGTGCAAAGCGCTGGAAGAGGCGCGTGCCGCCTACGACGCCGGGCAGCGTTTGTCCCTCGTTGACTTCTTCGTCGATTTTTCCGGCGTCCATGCCGCTTACGGAAAAAGCAAAGGCTGTGCCCTTTACGCCGCCTGGCACGCATTCGGCTCTTCGATGGGTATGAGTCAGGGCGCCATGGCCGCTTACCTCGATGTCGGCGCCAGCCACTTTCCCCTGGTAGCGAAAACATTTTCGCTTGGCCGGGCCAAGGACAACCATATCGTCTTTTCGTCGACCAAAGTGTCGCGCCGGCATGCGCTGGTGCATGCGCAAGGCGAGGCGGAATTCTCGCTCGTTGATCTTGGCAGCAGCAACGGCACCCATTTGAACGGCCGGCGCGTGATTCAACCCGTCGCGCTGCAACACGGCGACGTGATCCAGATTGGCGAGCAGGACCTCGTTTTTCGGCTGGAACAACTTACGGAACCCTCCGACGAGATCTACGTCACCGAGGCGCAGATGACCGTGCGCGAAATCAAAGAAATGACGTGCTGGTTTCTGGTGCTCGACATCGAGAATTTCGTCAGCTTGAGCAACGAACACTCGAGCGCGGACATGGCGCGCATGACCGGCGCGTGGCTCGGCGAATGCCAGCGCACCATCGAAGAGCACAGTGGCACGCTCAGTAAATTTTTAGGCGACGGGCTCCTCGCTTACTGGAACACGCGTTTTTGCGAGCCGACGAATGTCGCGCAAGCGCTCCACGTGCTGCGGAATTTGCAGGCGCGCCAGCAGCCGCCTTTCCGCTGGGCTTTGCATTATGGCTCGGCCGTTTTCGGCGCCGCGGATGCGCCGGGCGAATTGAGCGCGCTTGGCCAGGACCTAAATTTTGTTTTCCGGCTGGAACGCGTCGCTTCCGCCAACGGCTTCCGTACCATCCTGAGCGAGAAAGCGAACGCCGAGATCGGGTCGTTTATCGGCACGATGCCGCTGGGTTCCTTTCCGCTGAAAGGACTCGAGGGAACGTTCCCCGTTTACGGCTGCTGAGGCTGCGGCGGTGGTGGCGTGGGTTGCCGGCGGCCGCCGAAGAAATTGCGGAACGATTGAAAGACTTTGCCCGGCAGTGTGCCCGCGCGTTGCGCCGCATCCTGCAAATCCTGCGCCAGCGAATCGGCGGTACCGGCGTGAACATTGCAGGTTTGCGTCGGCACTTTATCCGCAGGCAGCACGATCTCGTAGGCGGTGCCCGCGGCATCGCACCCGCTCGTCGCCAGTAAATTTGAAGTCGCGCAGACCGCGACCCGCTGCACCGGCATCGTCGGCTGGAATTCCTGAGGCGGATAACGCGCGCCTCCCTTGTTCATCACCTGCACCCACACCGGCAACGCCAGCGCCGCGCCGTATCCATGCGGAATGATCGTCGTCGGTTGATCGAACCCGACCCACACTCCGCACGTCAGCGTCGTGGTGTAGCCAAGGAACCATGCGTCCTTGTAATCGTTCGTCGTCCCTGTTTTTCCCGCCGCCGGATATTTGAATCCGAGCGAGCGCGAACTCGCGGCCGTGCCGCGCGTCATCACTTGCTCCAGTAGTTGCGACGTCATCCAGCACGCGCTCGGGTCCAGCGCCGGAGCGGAGAGATGCGCGGCACGATAAATCGGTTTGTGCTCCTGGTCGTCGATGCGCTCGATCACATACGATTGCTTCCGCACGCCGGCGTTCGGGAAGATCGTGTAGGCTGTGGTTAGGTCTTTGAGGTTCGACTCAAACGACCCGATGTAGATGGCGGGTCCGTGCGGAATTTTGTCGCCGAGGTTCATCGCCATCGCCGTTTTCTGCACCTCATCGAGGCCCGCGTATTGGCCGACGCGCACGCTCATGGTGTTGCGCGAATGCACCAGCCCGTACGACGCCGGTTGCATGCCGCCGTAGGTGCCGTCGGAATTTCCCGGCGCCCAATCTCCCGCGCCGTCGATTTCACCCGGCTGAATCCGCCCGTCGCTGACCGCCGCGCCCGGCAGCAATCCGTGGGTGAACGCGAGGGTGTAGACGAACGGCTTGAACGCCGAGCCGACCTGGCGATTCGCCGGCGGCAGCGCGCGATTGAATTTGCTCTGGCTGTAATCGCGGCCGCCCACCAGCGCGCGAATGCCGCCGCTCGCATTGTCGATCACCACCACCGCGCCTTCGAGATACGGCATCGAGGAATCCTCACCCTCCGCTGGCGGCCGATAATTCGCCATCAGCGGATGATGAAAATTCGGTTGATGCTCGATCTTCGTGAGCGTCGACTCGAGCGCGCCGGTCGCGGCATTCTGCAAAGCCGGATCGAGCGTGGTGTAAATGAATAGCCCGCCCTGGTCGATCTGATCCTGCGTCAGCAGCACGTTCAAATCCCGCTGCACCGCATCCATCGCGTAGTTTTCCTGGATCATCGCCATCCGCTTCGGATGCGGATTGATCGGCATCGCTTTGGCATCGCTCGCTTGGGTGGCGGAAATTTTTTTCAACGCGACCATGCGCTCAAGCACGATGTTGCGCTGTGTCGCCGCGCCCTCGGGGTTACGCAGCGGCGAAAAACGATTCGGGCTGCGAATGAGACCGGCCAGCGTCGCCGCCTCGGAAAGATTCAGCTTCGCCGCGCTTTTGCCGAAGTAGGCTTGCGATGCCGTTTCCACGCCGTAACAACCGGCGCCGAAATAAATGCGATTCATGTAGAGCTCGAGAATCTGCTGCTTGGAATATTCGTGCTCGATGCGCAGCGCCACCATCGCCTCGAGAATCTTGCGATTGATATTGCGCCCGCCGAGCGGCAGCGAATTGCGCGCGAGCTGTTGCGTCAAACTGCTCGCGCCTTCCTTAGCCGACCCGCTCATGAGATCGCGAATGAGCGCGCGCAGAATGCCGTGCCAATCGATGCCGCTGTGTTGATAGAAGCGCGTGTCTTCGCGCGCCAGCAGCGCGTCGACGAAGAGCGGCGAGATTTGATCGAGCGGCACGCGCAGCCGATTCGCGCCCGCGAGCCGGCTGTAAACTTTGCCGTCGACATCGAGCACAGTGTTGCGCTCCGGCATGGCGTCGACCTTGCGCAGATCGAACGTGCGCGCCCACGCCGAGTAGAAAATGAGAACGGCAAGAATGCCGCCCCCAAAAATGACGAGCAACGAAATCTTCCAGCCCCAGCTCCAAAGCGTGCGGAAGAGGCCTTTCTTGAAAAGTTTCATCGCGAAGCCGAGAGCGACGGTACGCGAATCCATCGCGCCGTCATCCGGCGAATGCGCCGGGCGCAATGGTCACCCGAATGATGAATACGAGAGTTATTCTTGAGACAGGATGAACAGGATTTTGCAGGATGAAATTCGAACAGGCTGATTCTTTAATCCTGTATCATCCTGTAAATCCTGTCTGATTTCTCGCGCTCCACCAAGCCGCTCGGGATGCGGCTTACACGCGCAAGTTCACCGGCGCGCCGTGTTGCTCGGAAGCGCAAGGCGCGTTCGTCGGCACGTCGGTCGATGCGTCGTTAGCCGACACGATCTTGTTCGCGACGAGGTATTCCTCGACTTCGTCGCCGCTTACATCCGTCAGCATTTTACCGTTTACTTCCACGCACGGCGAGAGCGACTGCCCGCTCTTCGCTTCCATCTCCCAGCGAAAGGCCGGGTTCTGGATGATATCTTTCTCTTCAAATTTGAGATGGTATTTCGCGAGCACGGCGCGCACGCCGGCGCTCCAACCGCACTGCGTTTTTAAATAAGCGGTGACCTGTGGCTGTTCCATGATGCGGTGAAGTTAGCACGCTGCCAGCGCGCTTCAACGCGCGCGCGGCTTTTCCCGCTGTTCATTTTGAACGCACGTTTTACATTCGGCGCCGAATGGAAAACGAGACCGAGCTGCTGAAGTTGCGTCGCGACAAACTGGAGGCGTTGCGCGAGCGGGGCGTCGCTCCCTACGGCGCGAGCTTCGAGACTTCCGGCGAGATCGGCCCCGTGCGCGCGCAATTCGCCGAAGGCGCGAGCTTCCGCATCGCCGGCCGCATCACCGCCCATCGCGACATGGGCAAAAGCCATTTCCTCGATTTGCGCGACGCCACCGGCCGCCTGCAGATCTATGTGCAGGCGAAAGAAATGGGCGAGCCGGCGATGGAAATTTTTAGCCTGCTTGATCTCGGCGATTTCATTGGCGTGGAGGGAACGTGTTTCGTCACCAAAACCGGCGAGCCAACGTTGAAGGTCACGCATTTCGAAGTGCTCGCGAAAACGCTGCGACCGTTGCCGGAGAAATGGCACGGCTTGCAGGACGTCGAGACGCGTTACCGCCAGCGCTACCTCGATCTCATCACCAACGATCAATCGCGCGAAGTTTTTGCGAAACGCTTCACTATCATGAGCGAGATTCGCCGCTTTCTCGAAGCGCGCGGTTTCATCGAAGTGGAAACGCCGATGCTGCAAGCCGTCGCTGGCGGCGCCGCGGCGGAACCGTTCCGCACCCATCACAA
>JALYTV010000073.1 GCA_030854105.1 Verrucomicrobiota bacterium
GCCCCGCGTAGTGAGCGCTCCAGACCCTTTCCCAACCATTCTTCCGCGCGTGAACGACATCCCGCGGGGGGATTCGCCCGTTGGACCGACCAGCGTGTCGAGTGGGGAAAAGACCGCATCCAAGGTCTCGAAGGCGCCTTCGATTCGCATCGTGCGCATGCCAGGCAGGGCCACACCCGTCCGGTCGACCGCTTCCACAAGTAAGTCGAAAGGCGCCAAAGCGCCGGCCACTCGCGCCATCACCCAATCGTGTCAACAGACAGTGCGCTCATCGGCATGCTTGACCAAATCGACCTCTCAGCCGGCCACGCGTGCAACGGCACTCGGCGGCTCAAACTGTCGTCTTCCATCCTCGACCGGCAACGCCATGAAACTCGGCGGTGGTTTTGGATCGACTGGAACCCGCCTCAACGGCAATGGCGGCGGCGCCTCTCTGGCTGGCAGAATGAGTGGCGGACACGGCGCGCGCCGTTAGCCGACCCGCTCACCGCCTTTTTTCCTCCGTCTAAGTTACTGGGCGCAATTTTGTTATTGCCATCATGGTCGCCGCCCTGTTAGGCGTAACGACCCGATGCTTGCTGGAAGAACTGCTGAAGCCCAGGAATATTTGCCGCGCAAGGTGTTGACCTCGCGCTCGGCGCAACTGCGAAAAAACCTCGTCACCATCATTTGGATCGCGATCACCGGCATCATTTTGCTGATCGCTGGGACGACCAAACCGGTGGGCCTGTACTTTGTGGATAGCTTCACCGCGCGTGTCCCGAGCATTCTCGGCGGTCTTTTTCTAGTCTCCGTCTTTGTGGAGCGATTGGTCGAGGTGTTCGTGTCGATCTGGCGGGATCCAGAGTCGGATTTGCTCGATCAGGAACTCATCAATTGGCGCGTTCTCCAGGTGAAACGGAAACGTGAAATCTCCGATCTGCTTTATGAATTGCAGGCGGACTCCTCCGCACAAACCTCCTCGCGCAAATCGGTCATCGAAACCGAGTTGCCGGCGAAGCGTCGCGAGCTGTCGCACGCCGAGGAGAAGGAAGCCAGTATCGAAGAGCGGCTCGTTCCCTACCATTCGCGGACGCGCGAAGTCAGCACGTGGGTCGCGGTGGCGAGCGGCGTGCTCATTGCCGCAATCGGCTTCCGCTTTTTTCACCAGATTCTCGACGTCACCCGCTTGAGCGGCTACGCGCAACACGAAGGCTGGTTCGTCTTTTTAGACGTCATGCTCACCGGGCTCATTCTCGCCGGCGGCAGCAAGACCATGCATTATCTCTTCTCGGTCTTCGACTCGCTCATGCGGACGGCGCGGCTGCGCTCCGAACGCATTCGTTAGCCAGCGCGATCCCGGGAGACGCGCCAGAGCGCGTCGGCTGACGACCACTTTACGGGAACAAACCGCGGGCGGCTTTTGCGCGCATGACGCGCTCGACGCCGATCGCCATTGCCGCCGTCCGATGCGAGACCTGGTGCGCCTTGGCCCGGCGAATCACCTGGGTAAAGGACGATTCGAGAATGCGGAAGAGTTTGTCGGTAACCTCCGTCTCGGTCCACATGAACGCCTGCAATCCTTGGACCCATTCGAAATAGGAAACGATCACGCCACCGGCGTTGCAAAGAATATCCGGGATGACAAACACTTCATCCCAGCGCTTTTCCAAAACTAAATCCGCTTCCGGCGAAGTGGGACCATTCGCGCCCTCCGCCAGAATACGACACTGCAATTGCCCAGCGTTCTTCTCCGTAATCACGCGATCGATGGCGGCGGGAATCAGCACGTCGCATTTCATCGTCAGCATTTCCTTCGGATCGACATGGTCGCCCTTGCGCCAATCGCGCAGGGTGCCGTGCTTGCCCACATGTATCTCGGCCTCTTTCACGTCGATGCCCTTGGCATTATAAATCGCAGCGGTGTGGTCGCTGATGCCAACGACCTTCACCCCCGTCTTCAACGCCAGCGATAACGCCGCCACCGATCCGACGTTGCCGAATCCCTGGATGATCGCGGTGCAATCCTCCGGATCCATTTTCAGCATGTCCATCGCGCGCTCGACGAGATAAACCACGCCGCGTCCGGTCGCCTCGCGCCGTCCCTCGGTGCCGCCGACGGAGACTGGCTTGCCGGTGACGATCTCGTTTACGCAGTAACCCTGGTAAACGGAATACGTGTCCATGAACCACGCCATCACCTGCTCATTCGTGCCCATGTCCGGCCCCATGATATCGGTGTGCGGACCGACAAAGGGAATCATCTCCTGCATGTAGCGACGCGAGACGGCTTCGAGCTCGGTGCGGGAAAGTTTGGACGGATCGCACGCGACGCCGCCCTTGGCGCCGCCGTAGGGCAAATTATTGAGCGCGCACTTCCAGCTCATCCACATCGCGAGCGCCGCCGTTTCGCCCATCGAAAGATCGGGGGAAAAACGCGTGCCACCTTTCGTTGGCCCGAGCGTGAGGTGATGCTGCACGCGATAGCCTTGGAACGTCTTCGTATTCCCATCGTCCATGTGCACGGGCAGCGTCACCGCCATCGCGCGCTTCGGCATCATCAACCGGTCCCGCTCATTGTTGTCGATGCTCAGGTAGTCCGCGATGACCCGGAACTGGTCGCAGGCCATCTTGAAAATCGGGTCGTCGTAAATGTTCTGCATGGCGAAAAACTCAGTCCTCTGGAAGGAGGCGAAACCTTATTTGCGCCTGCCTGCGAGCGGCGTCAAATCCATTCGCAGGCGGCGCAGATCGTGTCGGCTGACGTTCGTGCGCGAAAAAAGTTTTCCCGTGGCACCGTGCACCCATTAGAATTCGCGTGCATGAAGAAGCCCCGTCCCGCTCGCATCGAAACGCTCGCGGTGCACGTCGGCCACACCACTGATCCCGGCACCGGCGCCGTGATCATGCCGATTCACCTCAGCACGACGTTTGAGCGCGCCGCCGACGGCAGTTTTCCCGGCGGCTACACCTATTCGCGCACCGACAATCCCAACCGCAAAGCGCTGGAGCAGGCGATGACTGCGCTGGAAGGAGGCGCCGCCGCCGCCGCCTTCGCCTCCGGGCTCGCGGCCACCATGAGCGTTTTTCACGCGCTCTCGCCGGGCGATCACGTGATCGTGTCGTCTGACGTTTACCACGGCACCACCAAGATGCTGCATCATCTCTTCGACCGCTGGGGACTCGTCATGTCCTTCATCAATTTCGATGAACCGGACGCGCTCGCTCACGCCTTGCGGACAAAAACACGTCTCGTCTGGATGGAGACGCCGACGAATCCGCTGCTGAAAATCATCGACCTCGCCGCGATGGCGAAGCTGACGCGCGCAGCGGGCGCGTTGCTCATTTGCGATAACTCGTGGGCGCCGATCGTGCAGCGTCCGCTCGATCTCGGCTGCGACCTGGTGATGCATTCGACCACCAAATACATCGGCGGCCATTGCGATGTCACCGGCGGCGTACTCGTCGCGAAAACAGACGACGAGTTCTTCGCGAGAATTCGCGCGGTGCAGACGGAAGGCGGCGCCGTCCCTTCGCCGTTCGATTGCTGGCTGGTCTTGCGCGGCCTGCGCGCGCTGCCCTGCCGCATGCGCGCACATTCCGAGAACGCGCTGGCTGTCGCCCGTTTTCTCGCGCGCCACGCCAACGTCGAGCGCGTTTTCTATCCCGGGCTCGCCAGCCATCCCGCGCATGAAATTGCCGCGAAACAGATGAGCGCGTTTTCCGGCATGTTGTCCTTTGAGGTCCGCGGCGGACTCGACGATGCGATGGCGGTCGCGGGCCGCACGAAACTTTTCACGCGCGCGACCAGTCTCGGCGGCACCGAGAGCTTGATCGAGCATCGCGCTTCCATCGAAGGCCCAGCCACGCGCACCCCGCAAAATTTGCTGCGCGTTTCCGTCGGGCTCGAGCACGCCGACGATTTGATCGCCGATCTCGAACAGGCGCTGGGTTAACCGAGGCGCTTGCGCACGAGCGCGACGACGTCGTGCACTTCCGCGACGCGCAACGCGTAGGCCGTGGCAAAAAAGGCCGACGCCCCCAGCACGATGGTGATGAGCAACTCCGCGCCTTTTTGCCAGATGCGTTGCTCGAAAAGATTCGCGAAGAAAAAATGCTGCGCGCCGAAACAGATCGCCGCCAGGAGCGCGCCGGCTGCGAGCAATTTCGTCAGCGTCAACAGCAGCGCGCCGGTCTCCAGGCGCTCGGCGTATTTCCACATCATGAGGTAGAGAAGGAGGAAATTCGTGATCGCGACCAGGCTGGTCGACAACGCCAGGCCGCGATGGCCGAATTGCAAGTGAAAGGTGAAGAACCAGTTCAGCACGAAGTTTACTGCGATCGAAAAAATGCTGACTATCATCGGCAAATTGCGTTTATCGATCGCGTAGAACGCCGGCGCCAGGACTTTCACCGACGCATAGCCGACCAGGCCCAGCGCATAAAAGCGCAGCGCGCCGGCCGTTTGCACCGTCGACAGCGCGGTGAATTTTCCGTGCTGATAAATGAGGCTGATGATCGGGTCGGCTAAAATCACGAGCCCGATCGCGGAGGGAATCGTGAGCAGCATGACCAGACGCAGCGAGTGCGCCAGGGCGCCGCGAAATTCCGCTTTGTTCCCGAGCGCTGCGCTGCGCGAAACAAGAGGCAACGTGACCGTAGCGATAGCCACGCCGAAAAGACCAAGCGGCAACTGCATCAAGCGAAACGCGATGCTGAGCCAACTGACCGGCCCATTGGTGCCGAGATGCGCGGCGAACGCGCTGTTTATGAGCACGTTGACCTGCACGGCGCTGGCGGCGATGACGGCGGGCCCCATCAGCGCGAGAACCGTGCGCACGCCGGAATCGCGCCAGCGAAAATCCGGCCGGTAGCGAAAGCCGACGCGACGCAACGCCGGGAATTGCGAGAGCAATTGCCACAGCCCGCCGATCAACGTGCCGAGCGCCACGCCGATGAGCGAGCGCGGCCCGAAATGCGGATCGAACCACCAGCCGAGCGCGACGCCGCCGAGGATCGAGCCCAGATTGAAAAAACTCGAAGCGAGCGCGGGCGCGCCGAAGACATCCTTCGCGTTCAGCACCCCCATCACCAGCGCGGCGAGCGAGACGAGCAGGATGAAGGGCCACATCACGCGCGTCAGCAAAATGGTGAGCGCGGTTTTCTCCGGCGACCAACTCCACCACGTCATGACGTGGATGAGTTGCGGGGCAAAAAGAATGCCGACGAGCGTGACGACACTGATAAAAACGGCGGTGAGCGTCGCCATTTTATTCGCCAGCCGCCAGGCGGAGCCGTCGCCATCCTGCGCGATCTTCTTCGAGAAGGTCGTAATGAACGCGGTGGAGAGCGCGCCCTCCGCAAAAAGATCGCGCAACAGATTCGGCACGCGAAACGCCATCAGAAACGCATCGAGATTCGCGCCCGCGCCGAAGAGTCCCGCGAAGACCTGCTCGCGCACCAACCCGAGCAGCCGGCTGCAAAGAATCGCGATGCCGACGATGCCGGTCGCTTTGGTGCTTACGCGTTTAGCCATCGTTTCGTTGGGCGATGCTTATTGAACCTCGCGCGGCGAAAGGAAGCGCTGATAGACAAACGACGCAATAATCAGCACCACGGCGACGCCAAGGAACGCGCCCACCCGATAAAGTTCCTTCAGCCGCGCGAGGTCGTGCACGAATAATTTCAGCAGCGTGACCAGCAGCAACCCGAGCGCGGCATAGCGTGGCGCCCTCGCTTTGCGCCAAATCCCGATGATGAGCAGGACAAAGGCAAAGAGCGCCCAGGCGATCGAGTAGCTCATGTCGCTCGCAAAGTTGCTCGAGAAATCGAAGGTCAGCGTCGGCCCGAGGGAGAAATAATCGGCGATCTCGATATTGAGCAATAGAAAGAGCAGGATCGTTCCGAGCGTGATCAGAAATCCGCGCGCGGTCGCGCGCGGCGCGAGTTTTTCGCCCTTCGGATAAAGCCAGGCCGCGAGAAAACAGCAGAGGGCGCAAATGCCGTAGGCGTAGAGAAACCAGTTCCAGATCGGGACGGCTGTAAGCGGATGATATTCCAGTACCGCCGGATTAAGCGCGAGCCGCACGAAGGAGGCCGCTAACAGAAGCAGCGCGAAGTAGCGCAATTGTGCATTCGGCAGCGCGCGATAAAGCAGAAGCAAACCGACGGCTTCGAGCGCCCAGGCGAGCGTGAGCCATTCGCGCTCGAATTGAATCGGGAAAACGAGGCTCACGAAAAAAATGACCGACGCGATCTGCATGGCAAGCCGTCCGTCGCCCGCCGCCAACGGCACCCGCAATCGCCAGCGCAGATAGGCGGCGTTCGCGACCGGGAGGAGCGCAAATATCAGCGGCAAAAGCCACTGCGGGAAATCCAACTGTTGCGTCCGGAAAAGCGAATAGACCAAAACGAATTGCAGCGGTCCCGCGATCGCGGCGATCGCCCACGGCCAGCGTTCTTCGCGCGGGAAAAATTGCGGCGTTCCGCTGAAAAGCAGGAGAATCGCGCCATACCAAATGATGCCGAAGAGAGGCGACCCGCTGAGGACAGCCTGTCGCCACGCCCATTCCCCGCCCCACGTCGACATGAGCGCGACGGACACGCTGATGGCACGCAGCGCGCCCGGAACGCGTCTCTGTGCGAGCGCAAGCGCGCCCAGCAGGCCAGCATTGGCGAAGAAAAAAATAGGAAACGCAAAATCGACGCGGTAGCGCTCGTAATTCGCGCTGGCACCGGCGGCGATCAACATCGCGACCAGCGCCGTCGCTGCCACCGCCGCGATGCACCATTGGTCGACGGCAGCACGCTTCGTGCGCCAGAGGCAGACCAGCAAAAATTCCGCTTCCAAGAGCAGCAGAATGAGCCGCCAGCTATCCGCGTTGACCGGGCCAAAAAAATCGACAAACCACGCCAGCTCGATCACGACCGTGCCGAGGGCGGCCACGGCAATGAAATGCGGCCAGCGTTTCCACGTTGCGATCACAGACAGCGCGCTGTTAAGCACCGCGATGTAGCCGAACAGAGCCCACGCTTCGCCTTGCGACTGCCACAGCAAAACCGGCGTCAGGAATCCGCCAATCGCCGCGAGCCAGACAGCGACTTGCGCTTCGAGCACGGTCGCCAGTGCCAACGCGGCGAGCGTTACCACACACATCAGGATCGAAGCCGTGCGCAGCGACGCCAACTGATAGAACACGTGCGCCGCGTAAACGTCGGCGTAGAGAATGAGAAATCCGGTCGCGCAGAGACTTTGCGCCGGGACGCGATAACGTTTGCGCGAGGCGAGCGCGCCGATCACAACCAGCGCGATCCCGACCGCGGCGCCAATGGCGATGCGCATCGCCGGCGTGATCAGATTGCGATCGAATGCGTATTTGACGAAAAAGACGACGCCGAGGAAAAAGGCGAGGCCGCCGACAAACGCGGACAGTTTCACGCCAACGAGCATTTCCATTCCTTCTTTCGCGACTGGCTTCTGGACGCTGGCCGGTCTGGGCGGTGGCTGACTCGGCGCGGATGGCGCGCTCGCCGGCGGCGGTGTTTTTGCCTTGAGCCAGGCCGGCAGCGGCGGCGGCGCGCGTTGCGGTTCCGGCTTGGGTTCTTTTTCTTCCAGCGCGCGCAGGCGACGACGAATTGCCTCGAGCTCGCTTTTGAAGGAAGCGCTTTGGATTACCAAGACAACGACAGCCACCAACGCAGCAACGGCACAGAAAGCGAACCATTCCATACGTTACAATCCCGGCGGCAAATCGAGGAACGTCCACTCCAGCGCGAACTTCTGCGCGAGGTGCGCTGCCAGCGCTTTCACGCCGAACGTTTCCGTCGCGTAATGGCCGCCGAGCAAAAGATTGACGCCGAGTTCTTCGGCGGCGACGGCGGCCCAATGCGGCGCTTCGCCGGTGAGGAAGGTGTCGACGCCTTCCGCCGCCACGCGCTCGATTTCGCCGCCCGCGCCGCCGGTGATAACGCCGATGCGCGCCGTCGTGGGCGGGCCGCTCGCGATCACTTTCACTGTGCCGTCGACGGCGTGCTCCAGTTTCTTCGCTAAATCAGCCAGCCCGGTCTTAGCCGACGCGATCTGGCCGAGTAGCGATCCTTTTTCCAGAAGGAACGGCGCGAATTCTTGAATGCCGAGCGCGCGCATGAGCAACGCGTTGTTGCCGAATTCCGCGTGCACATCGAGCGGCAGATGCGCGCTGTAAATTGCGAGATCGTTTTCGAACGCGAGCTGCAATTGTCGCCGCAACGACTTCGTCACCGGCCGCAATCCCGGCCAAAACATCCCGTGATGCACGAGCAGCAAATTCGCGCCGGCGTCGATCGCGCCTTGCAGCGAACGCGTCGATACATCCACCGCCGCCGCGATTTTTTTCACGCTCCCGGAGTTCTCCACCTGCAGACCGTTGAGCGCGTTTGCATAATCGGCGATCTCGCCGACGCGCAGGGTCGTGTCGCAGTAATCGACGAGTTCAGCGAGGGCTGGCACGCAGGGACTTTGCCTCGCGCTGCGAAAATTGCACGACTGTTTGCTTGACGATGCGCGCGTCGTAATGCGTTCCTAAATCGCCATGGAATACACCGACGCACCCACCGCCACTGTCGCCACCATGTCCTGCCCGCGCTGCGGCCACACCCTGCCGGCCCAGGCGCAACGCTGCGACAAATGCGATTGGCACCGCGACGAACATCCGCAATCCGCCGCCGGCCACGCCAGCGACGCCTTCGCCGTGCTGCTCAGCGCCGTGCCCGGCCTCGGCCACATTTACAAAGGGCACACCGTGCTCGGCCTTTTCATCCTGCTCGTCGTCACCCCGCTCGCGCTCGTCATTTCTCTGCTCGCCGCCACCGCCACCGCCGGTTTCGCGCTCGGCCTGCTCCCGCTCTACTGGATCGCCGTCATGATTCACGTCTGGGCCATCGACGACCGCGTCGGACCGCAACACGAAGACGAAGGCGAGCAATTCTGATGGCGTCGGCTGAAAACGTGACAGGCGCACCTGATAGCGACGATCGCGTCGGCTGAAGATGATATCTGCGCATCATTTAAAAGGCCGCCGAGCTTTGCCCGGTTGCTCCTGCGGAGGGATGCACTATTCTTGCGCACATGGGCACCGGCACCGCTCACCTGCTCTCCGAGTTTGATCGCCTTCCGCCAGAGGAACAGCGGGAGTTTAGCGCCATCATCATTCGACGGGCGGCGCTGCTCGACTACGGCGATCTCACCGACGAGGAGATGACCGCCTCGGCCGCGTCGATTTTTGCCACGCTCGATGCTGAGGAAGATGCCCAGCCGAGGTGAGGTTTGGCTGGTTGATCTCGGGCTCGCCGCGAAGACTCGGCCGGCGCTGATTTTGAACGTGCCGTCCGGTGAAAGCGACCGCGTGGTGGTCTCCGTCGTGCCACATACGACGTCGCTCCGGAACTCACCGTTCGAGGTCATCGTTCCAGTTTCGTTCCTGCGTGAAGGCGCGTTTGCGACACAAAGTATCGTTACCATTCCTGCGAAGCACGCTCTTCGGCGACTTGGTAACTTGCATCCGCAACAACTGGCCTTGGTCGAACAGGGCGTCAGGCGCTGGCTCGGTCTGTAACTTAGGTTCGAATAAATGACCCTACAACGCCTCCGCGTCCTCGCCGCCGCGCTGCTGCTCGTCTCGATCTTCTTGCCGTTGAGCGAATGCTCGCGGCACGAACATTCCGCGGCCCGGCAGCCAGTCTCGCTGGCGCAGCGGCTGTTTCCGCAAGGCAACGCCGACTTCGATTATCAATACGGCTACAAAGTCGTCGGGGTTTCGCTCATGGGAATCCTCACCATCGTCGCCTTCAGCTGGCCGATTTTGTTTCTCGTTTGCTTCGCGCGGTGGCCGCGCCGGCGGCGCTTTCTCTGGCTGGCGGAGCTTCTCCTGTGCGCGGGCACGCTTTATTGGATTCACGCGCTCAGCCTGGGCGGGAAATATTTGTACGGCGCTTACGTCGCCGCCATCTCCGTGGTCGCCTTCGGTTTTGGCACGGTGATGCTTTGGCGACGGGCTGTTCGACAGCGCGATCTTCGCGATTGACCGCCTTCTCTTGCTCGCACCAGCGGTAGCTACAAAGTAGCTACCGCTCCGCTACCGCGCCTTAGCTATTA
Source organism: Verrucomicrobiota bacterium (assembly GCA_030854105.1). Taxonomy (GTDB): domain Bacteria; phylum Verrucomicrobiota; class Verrucomicrobiia; order Chthoniobacterales; family UBA10450; genus AV69. Next base: position 10,112 of record JALYTV010000073.1, read on the forward strand.
AAAATAGCCGACACGATGTCGCTGGGCTGGCCCATCTCCTGGTCGCCGACGTAGCCGCGGGCGCGATACTCCCGCTTCTCCGGTTTGCCCGGTGTCTGCGGCGCGGTGTTATCCACGAGCGGGAAATGGCTCAGCTTCATTCCGATCACGGTCCAGGCCGTGGCGCCAGCCAGGCGCATATCGATGCTCACCGAGGTAAACCCCGGCTTCTGCCCGCGGATCACCGTCTGGCCGCCCTCGTTCTTCACCACGATGGTGGGTGCATGCGAGGTCATGTCGTACTGCGTCGCGCTCGAGTTCACTTGCCAGGCATCGCCCATGCCCGGGTTCCAGCCGGGCGATGACTTGTAGTTATTAATCAAGGTGCGTAGCTTGCTGAGGTTGGTGCTCATGGTAGCGCGAGCGAGCCCCAGCGCTTCCATGGCCGCGGTTTCCTTGTCCAGCGCGTCGGTGATTGGCGTGAGTATGGAGTCGATGAAGGCAGTATCGGCGGTTACTTCCGCCGGAGTCCTGCGCAGAGTCGGGCCGTCGGTGGTGATGCCAGCCTTGAGGCCGGTGAACCATGTTTTTTGGTTTGCGAGTGAGCGTGGAACGAAATCATTAGCCATAAATGAAGAATAACTAAACTGCAGCTTGGTCTTCTCCGAGCGCAGGAGAAGGCTGGCGACAAGCCAGTCGCGGCTCAGAAGTTCGCCTTCCTTATCAAGCATAAAGCGCGCCCGAGTTCTGGAAATCGAGTAGCTCGCAACCGTACGTTCCCAACCGCAGCCAGCGCGCTCACCGCCGCGTTGGCTCTGCCGGAGACCGTTTCCTTCTCCAAAACTGCCGCCTGCGCTCCCGGTTTCGCTCTCTTTTGGGGCCGCGTCGCCGGCGATCACATCGGCAAAGCCAGCGATCGCACCGCAATCGCGGGCTGCGCGCCGCCGGCAGACGGCGATTCCCAAAAATAAGAGCCATTTTCTCACGCGCGAGAAAGCGATCAGCCGCCGATCGCCTTCTGCCGCGCGCCGTCAGCCAGCGATCCGCCCGCGTGAGCCAGCTTTCTCCCCCCGATCGCCAGCCCACCGTTCCCCACCGCCAGCGATCGCCGCCAAACCGCTCGCGGTTTCGAGGGAAAAGCCAGCGACAGCCGGGCGAAACCAGCGATTTTCGCCCCGCAAACGCCCTCGCCGCGAGGCTCGCGCAGCCATTTCCCCCTTGTCGCCAGCCACCACGCCAGCCAAACTCTGCACCAACATGACGCAGCGTTCACCGACCGCCCGGTGGAGAAGCACGCAGTTCGCACCGAAAACCCTTACCGGATTAGACGGAGTGATTCGGCCTATTTCTTGTTAGGTCTCAGCAAATGTTATACGACTGCGGTAATCCCAACTGCATGATCCGAAGCGACGCTGGAAAAGACTTCGAGCGTGTCATCTCCTACGCGATGGAAACTCTAAAGAATGTCTTCGATCTCGCAGCGGCGATTCAGAGCGTAGACGTTTTCCGCATGCCGATCCCTTCGATCAAGATTTGCTCGAAGCCAGCTGGAGAGCGCTCGAAGAGGCGTTCCAGTATTTCAGCGAGCCAGAGAAACTTTTGTTTCGCGTCTGGGTGCGGCCGACCGAACCGACTCTCGCCGAGATGGCTTTCTCTCGTGTGGTGGACGGCTGGAAATTCTATATGGCGGAGCTATCCGGAGAACGATACGGGGAACACCAAAGCGTCCTAATAAAAGAGGAGAAGAGGCTCGACGAAATTCTTAACGAGACGAGAAACCTATTTGTTCATTACGGCGGCGTATTAGGCCTGAATAAGAGAAAGCAAAAGAAGCACACGGAGATTTTCAAAGCCCAACTCGCCCAAGTGGCTGACAGCACATCTCGCCTCGTGGACATATGTCGCCACGCTGCAGGTCTAGTTGAAGGCGATCGATTCTTACTAGGGATGCAAGAGACTGTAAATTACCTCGATGAAATTGCGCAGCTATTAGAGGCGGTTTCAAAAATGCCTGAGAGTTAACATGAGGCAAGCGAGATGAAAGAAGCCTTGGTAAAGAGACAAGAGACGATCCTGCCGGATGAGAAGGCGGCGGAAGTTGCCCAGG
>JALYTV010000074.1:0-8541 GCA_030854105.1 Verrucomicrobiota bacterium
GTCTATGACCGCCGAAATCCGTGAACTTCGGCAAACAACGTCGGCGCTCACAGAGCGCCGCTACAGCGTTATCGATGGCGATCGAGAATCTGCGCGAAGCGCCAGACTTCGTGGAAGGTGTTGTAGAGCGGCGCCGGCGCGGCGCGGATGACGTTCGGCTCGCGGAAATCGCATTTCACGCCTGCGCGTTCGAGTTCGTCGAACAACGCTTTCGGATTCTCGTGCACTTGAATGGAGAGCTGGCAGCCGCGCGCCTCAGGTTCGCGCGGGGTGATCACGCCCACGCGTCCGATGCGATCGAGGAGAAATTGCAGGTAGCCGGTGAGGCGCAGTGATTTTTCGCGCAGCGTATGCATGCCGCCGGCTTCGTCGAAAAGCGCGAGCGACGCGCGCAACGGCGCCATGGAGAGAATGGGCGGATTGCTGATTTGCCAGGCGTCGGCGCTCGCGACCGGAACGAATTCCGGCTCGAGCTGCATGCGGAAACGCGTAGCGGGATCGTTGCCGAACCAGCCGGCGAACCGCGGCAGCGAAGTATCGCGCGCGTGCCGCTCGTGCACGAAGGCGCCGGCAATCGCGCCCGGCCCGGAGTTCAAATATTTGTAGGAACACCACGCCGCGAAATCGACGTTCCAATCGTGCAACGCGAGCGGCACGTTGCCGACGGCGTGCGCGAGATCGACGCCGACGATGCAGCCGCGCGCCTGCGCGAGCTCGGTGATGCGCGCTAGGTCGACGAATTGGCCGGTGAAAAAATTGACGCCACCGAGGAGCACGAGCGCGATCTCGCCGCCATGTTTCTCGAGCAGCGCTTCGATTTCCTCGATGCGCACGGTGAATTCGCCCTCGCGCGGCCGGGCAAGGATGAGCGCGTCGGCTGACGACCGGGCGTGGTGCGCGATCTGCGATTTCACCGCGTAGGTGTCGGAAGGGAACGCAGGCTCTTCCATGAGGATTTTGAAGCGCGTTTTCGTCGGCCGGTAAAACGTCGCCATCATGAGATGGAGATTCACGGTGAGGCTGTTCATCGCGATCACTTCGTGCGGCCGCGCGCCGACCACGCGCGCCAGCGGTTCGCGCACGAATTCGTGCGAAGTGTACCAAGGCGTTTGCCCGCCCAGATGCGCATCGACGCCGAGACGCGCCCAGTCTTCCAATTCCTGCTCGATGGCCGCGCGCGCGCTCTTCGGCATCAAGCCAAGCGAGTTGCCGACGAAGTAAATCAGCGGCTCGCCGTTGTCAGCTAGTGGGATGTGGAAGCGCGAACGAAACGCGCGCAGCGGGTCCGCCTCGTCGCACTGGCGCGCGAAATTTTCGTCGGCCGAGAATTGCATGTCCGCAGATTACGCCGATTACGCAGATTGAAGGAAGAAAATGGAACGATGGACGCGCTCCTGGGCGGCACGACAGTTGTCTGTAAAGCTGCGTACGATCAGACTTCCGGCGGCGGCTGCATGAACTCGATCGTCGTGCCGTCGGGATCGCGCACATAAACGACGCGCTTGCCGGCATTCGGGCCGACGGTGAGCGTCTGCGGCGCGCCCGCTGTTTTCCAACCGGACGAAGCGATGCGTTCGAGAACGGCGTCTAGATTATCGACAGAGAGCGCGATGTGCGCAAAGCCGGGGTCGCACGGCTGTGCCGAAATCCTTCGCGCGGACGGAGCGAGATATTGCAGCAACTCAATCTTGTGTCCCGGCGCGCGCAGTACAGCCAGCACGATCTCGGCGCCTTTCACGCCGGTGATTTTCTCCGCGAGCGCACCGGTCTGATGCGCGCGATGCGAGAACTCGAAGCCGAGAACATCGCGCCAGAAAGCGAGCGAGCGTTCCAGATCGGAAACAGTGAATCCGGTGTGATCCGCCGCGAGAATGTGAAACGATGCCATGAGCGCGGCATTCTTTCACGGCGCAGCGCGAGCGCAAATCCGGGGAGCGCACGCGCGTGCCAGTTTTGGCGCAGCGCCGAAACGACTTCCCGCTCGCCCAACCCCCGAGTGTGCGATGGCGAGGCGCCATCGCCAGCACGCGAGGGCGCGTGCGCTTCCCGGTCAGGACAGCGCGGCGATCACTTTCAACTCAATCGCGATCGGCGTCGGTAACGCTGTCACTTCAACGGTCGTGCGCGTCGGATTCGGTTTTCCTTCGCAGGCGAAATAATCGGGATAGATGCGGTTGAAGATCGGGAAATCGTTTTTCATGTCGGTGAGAAAAACGGTGATGTCGACGATGTCGTTCCAGGTCGCGCCGGCGTCCTCGAGCACCAGCTTCACGTTTTCGAAGACGGCGTGACATTGCTTTTCGATGTCGTGACTCAAGACGCGGCCTTCTGCTCCGAGTGTGACGCCGGGAATTTCTTTGCTGCCGCGTACGCGCGGGCCGATGCCGGAGAGGAAGAGCAAATGGCCGACGCGCTTTGCGTGCGGGAACGCGCCGACTGGTTCCGCCGCGCGCTGGCTTTCGAAGGATTCGTACACGCCAAGAGGCCTCGCACAAAGGGCACAAAGGTCACGAAGATTTTAGGCTGGAGCCAGCCCGTCCTCGGACCGAAAGGCCGGAAGCCAGCGCGAATTGATTTGTAGCGGCGGTCTATGACCGCCGAATGCGCGGATTGCCAAGCCTCGGCGGTGGCACACCGTCGCTACAGTTCACCCGCCGGCGAGGGCGCCGACCACGAAAAATGGTTCGCGGCCTTTTGTGATCGCGTCGGCTAACGGCCGCTGTGGCGGCTCGTGCGAAATGTCTTTGCCGTCCGCAAAGAAGCGCACCAGCGCACGCCGCTCGCGCGTGACGTGATCGCGCATCGTGCCGTCTAACATCGGATACTGCGCTTCTACCGCATCGAGAATGGAAGCGATCGTGACCGGCGGCGTGACGTTGACCTGAACTTCGCCGGCGACGCCGGCGAGCGTGCGCAGATGTTGCGGCAGGACGACGCGAATCATCGGAGCGTCTGCACTTCGACGGAAAGCACCGCGGGTAAATCGCGCACGATCGCGTTCCACGAATCACCGGAATCCGCCGAGCAATAAACCTGGCCGCCGGTGGTGCCGAAATAAATGCCGCAATCTTCGAGCGCGTCGACGGCCATCGCATCGCGCAACACGTTCACGTAGCAATCGCGCTGCGGCAGCCCGTTCGTCAGTTCCTCCCATTCGTTGCCGCCGGTGCGGCTGCGGAAGACGCGCAGTTTCCCATCCGGCGGAAAATGCTCGGAATCGCTCTTGATCGGCACGACGTAAACGGTCTCCGGTTCGTGCGCATGCACATCGATCGGGAAACCGAAATCGCTCGGGAGATTGCCGCTCACTTCGCGCCAGTTGTCGCCGGCATCGTCGCTGCGCATCACGTCCCAATGTTTCTGCATGTAGATCGTGTCGGGTCGCGCCGGATGCATCGCCAGCCGATGCACGCAATGGCCGACTTCCGCGTGCGGATCCGGAATGTAAGGCGAATGCAGCCCGTGATTTATCGGCTGCCACGTCTGCGCGTCGTCATCGCTGCGAAATGCGCCCGCCGCGGAAATGGCGACGTAAATGCGACCCGGGTTTTTCGCATCGAGCAAAATGGTGTGGAGACACATTCCGCCCGCACCGGGCTGCCATTTCGGTCCCGTGTCGTGTTTACGCAAACCGGAAAGCTCGCGCCACGAACGCCCGCCGTCTTTGGTTTGGAAGAGCGCGGCATCCTCCACGCCCGCGTAGCAGACGTCGGGATCGGTCAACGACGGCTCGAGGTGCCAGACGCGTTTGAATTCCCACGGATGCTGCGTGCCGTCGTACCACATGTGCGTTCCGGGAACGCCGTCGTAGACGAATTTGTTGCTCTCCGTTTTCGGCATTCCTTCCGGCGTCGTCTTCGGTTCATCGGGCGCGAAACCCGGCTGCGACCACGTTTTTCCGCCGTCATCGGAGCGCTGCATGATCTGGCCGAACCAGGCGCTCGATTGCGACGCGTAGATGCGATTCGGATCAACCGGCGAACCTTTGACGTGATAAATTTCCCAGCCGGCGAAGTGCGGGCCGTCGACCTTCCAATTTTTGCGCGCACCATCCGACGTGAGAATGAACGCGCCTTTGCGCGTGCCAACAAGAACTCGAACTCCGCTCATGCGATTTTTTCTAGCGTGCGCAATTCGACGTGGCGAGGACGAAGAACGATCGGCCGTCAGCCGACGCGATCACGCCGCGGAGGCGTAACGTTTTGCCGCGCGCGCCTTCGCTTTGCGCGTTTCCACCTCGCGGTCGTGCGGCGCGGCGTTGGTCACGAGCGAAGCCAGCAGTTCGCGTACTTCGGCGGTGATGCGATCGACCGCGTGCTCGAACACGGCTTCGTTCGCCTGCGACGGCTTGGTGAATCCGGAAATCTTGCGCACGAATTGCAACGCCGACGCGCCCATCTCGTCCGCGGTCGCCAGCGGCTCGAAGTTGTAAAGCCGACGAATATTGCGGCACATAAGTGATTATTACGACTACGACTGATCGGAAATGAATCAACGTCGGTGGCGCAGCAATGCGTCCTATTCCGAGTGATGGCCAATCCAGACCCAAATCACGAGGTCACCTTCGCGCTGGGCGATCGCACGATAATGAATCCCGACCCGCGCGGAATAAAGCGTGGCGTGTCCGCCTAATTGTTTAAAACGAACTGATGGATGCTTTGGATTCAACTGTCAGAGCCGATAACATTTGTTCGCCAGGATCTGCGCTGGCCTCGGCAACAGTTCGTATCGCTGCCAGAATTCAGGAGTCGTCTTCGAGATCAACTCTTTGGCTTTGGCCAATCGCGCAATGATTCTTCGCGCACGGCAGCGCGGGCTTCGTCGGCCAGGAAATCAAGCTTGCCGGCAGCCCGTCATTTTTCATCTGCCGGTCCCACGCGTCGTCCTGGTCGAGCAACCAGCCCACCAATTCCTCGCGGTCGGCCGCCGAAAGCGCGCTGGCTGCTTTCTTGATCTCTTCCACTTTGCTCACCGGAGAATTACATTGCGCCGCGGCTGATGCTCAACCCTCAAGGCGCGATATCTACCTCGCGATGCAGATGTTCTTTGGTTCGGTGAAAAAATGGAGTGCTTCGTTGCCACCTTCGCGGCCGACGCCGCTCTGTTTCATGCCGCCAAACGGCACGCGCAGGTCGCGCACCAGCCAGCAGTTGACCCACACCGTGCCGGCGTGGATGCGTTCCGCGACGCGATGCGCGCGCGAGAGATTTTGCGTCCACACGCTCGACGACAAGCCATAGTCGACGTCGTTAGCCAGCGCGATCACCTCCTCTTCGCTGTCGAACGGCGTAATGGAAATGACGGGGCCGAAAATTTCTTCGCGATTCGTCCGACAATGCGTGGGCAAATCGGTGACGATCGTCGGCGAAAAGAAATAACCGTCGCGGCAACGCTCGTTGATCGCCGCCCGCGATTTTCCGCCGAGCGCAATTTTGCCGCCCTCCTGCTGCGCGAGGTCGACGTAGAACTTCACTTTCTCCAGTTGCGCTTTGCTCACGATCGCGCCTTGCTCCGTTTTCTCGTCGAGCGGGTCGCCTAATTTCAACATCGCAACTTTTTTCACGAAACGTTCGACGAACGAATCATAGACAGCGCGCTCGACGAACACGCGCGAGCCGCAGAGACAGACCTGGCCCTGATTCGCGAAGGACGAGCGCACGCTGCCGTTGATGGCGGCCTCGAGATCGGCGTCGGCGAAAATGATGTTCGGATTCTTGCCGCCGAGCTCGAGCGAGATTTTCTTGAACATCGGCGCGCACGTTTCCGCCACCTTGCGTCCGGTGATCGTGCCGCCTGTGAACGAGATGGTGCCGATTTTCGGATGCGCGGTGATGGCCTGCCCGACTTTCGGGCCGGTGCCGTGCACGATGTTCAACACGCCGGCGGGCAAACCCGCTTCGCGACAAACATCGCCGAGCAGGAACGCTGTCATAGGCGTGAGTTCGCTCGGTTTCGCGATGGCGCAATTTCCGCACGCGAGCGTAGGCGCGATCTTCCAGCTCAATAAATAGAGCGGCAAATTCCATGGCGAAATGAGGCCGACCAGACCGCGCGGTTGCCGCAGGGTGTAGTTGAAAGCGATGCCGTCGGTGACGTGCGCTTCGTTTTCCGTGTGCAGAATCGCAGTCGCGAAAAAACGGAAATTGGAAACGGCGCGAGGGATGTCGAGCGAACGCGCGAGCGCAATTGGCTTGCCGGTATCGATCGACTCCGCGCGCGCAAATTTCTCGAGATCGCGTTCGATCAATTCCGCGACGCGGAGAAGTGATTGCGAACGTCTTCCTGCCGCCGTCGCGGACCACGCCGGGAACGCGCGCTCAGCGGCGTCGACCGCGCGCGCGATCTCGCTCTCGTCGCTGTCCGGCACGAGCGAATAAACTTTGCCGGTCGCGGGCTCAATGTTGTCGAGATATTGGCCAGCGCGCGGGGCGCTCATTTCGCCATCGATGAAGTTCGCGATCCGGGGAAGCATCGAGACTACAGTATTTCTTTCAGCACGCGGAGCCAATTCCCGCGCAAAATTTTCTCGACGTCGCTTTCGGCAAAGCCGCGCTCGAAAAGACGGCATGTGAGATTTTGCGCGTGAGCGTGCTGGCTAAGATCGGGGATGAAACGCGCGCGCGTCGGGTGCGCCTCCATCGCCGCGCGATCGGCCGCGCACATTTGTTGGTAAATGAATTCGAAAAAGTCGAAGCCGAGCGCGACGTGATTGATGCCGATGAGATCGGCGACGTGCGCGATGTGATCGATGTAACGATCGATTGTTGCGTCTTCCTGGCGCGGACTGACGAGGACAGCATTGATGCCGATGACGCCGCCGCGCGCGCCGATCATTTTGATTTGTGCGTCGCTGATGTTGCGCTCGATGTCGTGAAAACGGCGCGCGTTCGTGTGCGAGACGATGAGCGGGCTGGCTGTGAGCGCGCAGATTTCTTCGAAGCCGGCGGGGTTGATGTGCGCGAGATCGAGCAGGATGCCGAGGCGTTCGCAGGCGCGGACGATTTTGCGGCCGAAATCGGTGAGACCGTGCGCGGGCGAACCAGTCGCGGCGAAAATGCCGCCAGCCGCCGCGGCGTTTGCGCGCGCGTGGGTGAGCATGAGCGAGCGCAAACCGAGGCCGTAGAATTCTGGCAAGCGCGCGAGGTCGGCGCCGAGCGGCTCGACGCCTTCCATGGTGAGCAAGAGAGCGATGCGATGGTTCGCTCGCGCGTTCTCGATTTCAGCAAAGTCGCGACAAAGGACGAGCTCGGGCGTGCGCGCGAGTTCGTCGTTAAGCAGCGCGATCTCCTCGAGCGCGATTTCGTAGGCGCGCGGCACGTCTTTGTCCTGGATGAATATCGCGACGGCGAGAACACCGCCGCCGCCCGTTTTCAGGCCGGGAAGAAAATCGCGCGCGATGGCGCCGCAAGGCGATTCGCTCAGCAAAAGCCCGACGGGCAAATCAAAATGCATATCGACGATGCCGTCGCCATGCAGCCGTGCAGTGGTCTCGTTGCTCAAAATCAGGTGATTCCGCTTTTCGCCAGCCGATCGAGCATGCGTTCGCCGGCACGCGTGCGAGATAATTTCACGGTCAATTCCATGCGCGCGCTGGCGCCGAGGGCGGCGGCGCGCTCGCGTTGCTCGTAACAAAAACGCAACTGCGCGACAGCGTGATCGTGCGACGGCTCGGCCCAGCGGCCTTCGCGATAAACGGGCAGACCGGGAGTGACCGGCACGAGGGTGTAGTCGACCAGCAGGCTGTTTTTCTCGTGCATGAAAGCGAGGTTGCCGGAATAGGCAGTGCCGATGACGGGCTTGCCGCGCAACATCGCTTCCGCGAGGCCGAGACCAAAACCTTCCGAGCGGTGCAGGGACGCGTAACAATCGCATTCCTGAATGAGGCCCTGCACTCTCTCCGGCGGGAGAAGTTGATCGATGAGGACAATCCGGTCGTCGCCGGCCATCGCGGCTCGGAGACTGGCGGCTTCTGTCGGGAATTGCGCGCTGCGAGTGATTTTCAGGACCAGGTTCACATCGCGCTCACGGGCGAACGCCGCGCGGAACGCGCGGATGAGAGCGAGCGGATTTTTGCGTTCCATGATGCTTGCCAGGTCGAACGTGAACAGAAAAACGTAATTTTCGGGAGGAACGCCGAGCTCGTGGCGCGAGTAGGGAGCTGCCGGTTCCAACTCGACACTGGGCAGCACTTCATGCACCGGTACTGAAAGCCGATCGCGGAAAGCGTCGGCGACGAAGGGACTGGCGCACCAAACTTCGTCGACTTCGGTTGCGATGCGGGCCCAGTTTTCCGGAATCCATGCCAGCTCCCAATACCACACCGCGACGCGATGGACGCCGCCGCGCCGATGCCAGCCAGCGCGTTCATAGAGGCTGGTGAAAAAAGGCTCCGGCGTGACGTGCGCGATGGTGACCGGGAAAATTTCCATGCCGAGGAAACGGTCGCGGCGATCGCTATCAGTCGCGGGGGAAACTGGAACGTCGCGACACGAAGTCGACCAATCGACTTTCTCAAATGCCTGCTTCATTTCCATGGCGGCT
>JALYTV010000074.1:8551-12194 GCA_030854105.1 Verrucomicrobiota bacterium
TGCGCGAGCAAATTCACGCCCCGCTGGTTTGGCGGAACGAAGGCGCGTGGTGGCGTGTCGAGGTCGAGCTTTCGTTCCGAAGAGGCCGCATCCGGCGCACGGTCGTCAAGCGACGCGATCATATCTCGCCAATCCTTCGCTGGCGGCGGCGAGGCGGGAAAAGTTTCCTGCCACGACGGCGTAATCGACCAGGTGAGCTGCATCATCGCGATCGTGTCGGTGGCGGTTTGATGCAGGAACGAGAGAATTTCGACGTCGGTAACGCCATGGTCGAGGCGTCTCTCCTTCACCAACCACTGCACGAATCGCTTCTGACGCGTGGGCAACAGCGCGCCTGGAAAACGAGATCGCAGCTCCGCCGAATGCAGGAAGAGATCGATCACGCCTGTGCCGAAACGGCTGGCGAAGGCCGCGCGAAGATGTGCGCGCCCTGGCGGGGAAAATTTCCACCGCGCGCTCGGCGCCAGCAGCCAGCGACAATATTTTCCTTCGACTCCGGCGGTGAGCGCGTCGGCAAATTTCCGGCGAAGCCTCGGGTTCTCGCGCAGCAAACCCAGGGCGAAACGCGCCGCGCCTTCCTCGGATTTTTCCACATCACGCGGCGACCAGGAAAGCAGCGAAAGCAGCGTGCGCTCGAACTCCGAACGCGCTTTCCGGTGACGGAAGAGGTCGACTCCATCGCGAGGAAGCGGCACCGGCGCGGTGACGAATTCCTTCGCGCGCCGCCAGGCGCGGCCCATCTTGTTTTGCGGAAATTTCGAAATCACCGTATTAGGAGCGCTCACGGAGAATGGAACACGCACCGCAGGTTTCAATCATCATCGCGTGCTTCAATCGCTACGATCGCACCGAGGAGTGCTGGAAAGCGCTGCGCCTGACGGTGCCGGCGTCGTTGCCCTGCGAAACGATCTTCATCGATAACGCGTCCTCGGACGAGACGCCCGCCTTTCTGGCAAACATCGAGAAAACCGGCGCGGCGCGTGTCATCACCAATGCCGCGAATCTTGGATTCGCCGCCGCCTGCAATCAAGGCGCGGAGATCGCGCGGGGGAAATTTCTGCTCTTTCTCAATAACGACACCGTGCCGCAGCAGGGTTGGATCGAGCCGCTGCTCGAGCTGGCCGAGAGAGACGAAACGGTCGGCGCGGTCGGCAGCAAACTCATTTACCCCGACGGCCGCATTCAACACGCCGGCGTAGTGGTGAAAGATCGCGCCTCCACCGCGCGGCCGCTCTGGTGCTCGCATATCCATCGGCACAGCCGGCATGATGCGCCGTGGGTGAACGTCGAGCGCGAGTACCAGGCCGTGACGGGCGCCTGCCTCCTCACGCGCCGGGAAATTTTCGCGCGCCTGAGCGGATTCGATGAAGCGTTCCGCAACGGCTACGAGGATGTCGATTATTGCTTTCGCGTGCGCGCTGAGGGATTGCGCGTCGTCTATTGCCCGCGCAGCATGCTCATTCATCACGAATCGTCTTCGCAGGGTCGGTTCTCGCGGGAGGACGGCAACGCGCGGCTCTTTTCCGAACGCTGGTCCGCCTTGATCGAAGCGGACGAAAGCGCGATTTACGCGGAGGCGGTTCGGCCGGACATCGACGCCGTCAGCAACGAGCTGCGAATCGCGCGCGAAGCCCTGGCGAAGTTTACGCCGCTGATGGCGAAACCGATGGCGCGGGGATGGAAGGCGAATCTCCGCCGCGCGCTGCTGCGGTGGCTCGGTCTCGAGCGCACGCTGCGGCAATTGACCGACAACCTGCGCGTTTTGCATCGCGCGACGGAGCACCTCCGGCGCGTCACGGAAGCGAACGCGCTGCTGCTCGATTACCAGCAGTTCCACTCTCCCCCACAGCCGGAAGCGCCCGCCGCAGATTCCCGTGCGGATTCGGTTCTACATTGAATCGCCGCAGCCCGGGCCCGGCGGCGCGGAACAGGTCGTGGCCTTGCTGGCGGAAGCGCTCAGCAGACAGCACGACGTCGTCCTCGTGCATCACAAGAGCGACGCGCTTGGCGAGTCGCTCGTGCAATTTTCCGGCTGCGATTTGTCGCGGGTGAAATTCCAGCGCGTCGACAAACAGCCCGATCATTCGACGCAGGCGGCATCGCGTTGGCAGCGTTATCGCGCGGCGCGGGAATGGCAGCGCGACCTTAGCGAAGATTGCGACTTGTTCGTCGCCGTCGTGCATCAAGCGCCGCCCTTTTCCCGCGCGACAAACAGCGCGCTCATCGTGTTGTTTCCGACTTTTCAGCCGGGCAAACGCGATTGGAGTTGGCGACGGCGCCTCGCCACCTACAACGTAAAATTTTCCATCTCCAACTTCACGCGGGACTGGACGCGAGAGCGCTGGGGCGTCGACAGCGAGCTGCTCTATCCGCCGGTCGATCTCGCGCACGTGGAAGTTTTGCCCAAACAAAAACGCATCCTGAGCGTGGGCCGGTTTTCCACCAGTGGTCACACCAAAAGGCAGATCGAACTCATCGAAACTTTTCGTGCGCTGTGCGTCAGCCTGTCCGATTGGTCGTATGCGTCGGTCGGTGGTTTGAATGAGACGCTGTCGGACCGGCTTTATTTCGAAAGAGCGCGTCGGCTAACGCACGATCAGCCGATCGAGGTGCGAGCAAATCTCGAACGCGCGCCGTTACTCGCGCTCTATCGCACGGCATCGATTTTCTGGCACGCCGCTGGTTTCGGCGAAAACGTGGCGCACGCGCCGGAGCGAGCCGAGCACTTCGGCATCACCACGGTGGAAGCGATGGCGCACGGCTGCGTGCCGCTCGTTTTCGCCGCGGGCGGCCAACCGGAAATCGTGGAAGATGGCGTGAACGGTTTCGTTTGGCGCGAGTGGAGCGAGCTGAAGGATCGCACGGTCGCGCTTGCGCGAGATCAGGCACTCTTGGAAAAAATGTCGGCGGCCGCGCGCGCTCGCTCGCAAATCTTCAGTCGCGAGAAATGCGTGACACGATTCTGCGCGCGCGTTGGAATCGCGACCGCATGAGCACGCCCGCGGTCAGCATCATCATCGCCACGCATAACCGCGCGCGCCTGTTGCCGACCGCGATCGAGAGCGCGCTGGCTGCCGGTCCGGACGTCGAAGTTGTCGTGGTCGACGATGCTTCGCGCGACGAGACGCCCGCCGTCTGCCGCCGTTTTCCGCAGATCCATTGCCTGCGCCTCGCGCGCAATCGCGGCCTCGCTGGCGCGCGCAACGCCGGCCTTCGCGCCAGCCGCGGAACTTATCTCGCCTTTCTCGATGACGACGATCGCCGTCTGCCGGATTCGTTGCCGCGGCAGCTCGAGTTGCTCGAGCAGAATCCAACGGCGGTTCTGTGCTATGCGCGGGTGCGGGCAGGCGATGAAGGCGACGGCGAACCGGAGGAAGAAGCGGAGCAACCGAGCGGTGACGTGTTCTGGCGACTGCTCCGCGCCAACTTCGTGCCTGTGCTCTCGGTGGTGATGCGCCGCGATCCGATTTTCCAGATCGGGCTGCTTGATGAATCGCTGCGCGAGATCGAGGACTGGGATCTCTGGCTGCGGCTGAGCGAGCGCTGGCCGTTCGTCGCCCTCCCGAGCGCAGTCGCGGTTTATCGGAATTTCGATCGCAACTCCGGCCAGCTCTCGTCGAATCGCGCGCGCATGGTCATCACC
>JALYTV010000075.1 GCA_030854105.1 Verrucomicrobiota bacterium
AAGACAAAAACGACCGTACTAGCGCTTCTCATCTCCGCCGTCGCAGCCAGCCTTTGCCTGGCCGCTGACGACGCCTTTATGGGAACGTGGAAACTCAACGAATCGAAATCAAAGATCCCGGCCGGCGCGCACAAGAATACCACCGTTGTCTATGCGCCAAGCGGTGAGGAGGTGACGATCACCGTGGATGGCGTGGACCCTTCCGGCAAGCCGGTGCACCACGTCTGGGAGGGCAAAATGGACGGGACAGACTATGCTGCTAAAGGCAGTGACATGCATAACGCGCGCGCCTACACCAAAGTGGATGCGCACACGATCACCTACACGGTGATGAAAGATGGGAAGAAGGTAGGCCAGGGCAAGGTGGTCGTGGCGGCGGACGGAAAAAGCCGCACGGTCACGGAAACGGACACAGGGGCAGACGGCAAGGAGTTGAGCACCACCGCCGTTTACGACAAGGAGTAGAACCCTTCGGGTGAATTATCAGCCGGTCAGCGCCTGGCGCGCTGGCCGGCTTTTCATCGGGGCTATCTTTGATTCATTCGCCCCCGCTCTCTCAGTCTTACGGCCTTTCCGTCTATGTCGCGGCTTCCCAACTCGCTCCATTCAATGATTTCCCCCTTCAACCGGCAGCAAAGCTCGCTTCCGCCAGCGGTGGCTGAGCTCCGTCTCGTTAGCTGCTTAAGCCCGGTGGCGGTACAAGTCTTCGAATTACGTTGACTTACGGAGAGACGTCACTCAATCCTTTTTTGCGACTACTCCGCTTCGCGGCTTCGGTTGCCTCAACCTGTAAATCAAAACGAAAGGACCCATCACAAATGAACATTACCACAAGACTATTGGCCATATCTGCCCTCTTCATAGGCGGAAGCGCCCTTTGTCCTGCGCAGAGCAGCAGCCCTTCTAGCTCGGGCAGCACCGGCAACAGCATCGCACCGTATACCGAGGGCAGTGTCTGGCAAATCACCATGATCCATGTCAAACCGGGCATGGATGACGATTACCTCAAAGGTCTCGCTAAAAATCTCAAGACCAGCCTGGAAGAAGAGAAGAAGCAGGGCTTGATCGTGAGCTATAAAGTGTTACTCGGCGAGGCCTCGACACCCGGCGACTATAACATCATAAACATGGTGGAATTCAAGAACATGGCAGCGCTGGATAACCGCAGGGAAAAGACCGATCCAATCGCAGCGAAAATTATTGGCAACGAAGATCAGATGCGCCAGGGGGCGATGAAGCGTGCCGAACTGCGTGAGATCATCGGCACTAAGACCATGCGCGAGATCACGCTGAAGTAGTCAGCGACGGAACGCCTTCCTCCGCCTCTCCGGTGCGAACTGGAGAGGCGGTGCTTTTCCTTCCCGGCTTTTAAGCGCTACCCAAAAGGGAGAAAATAGGGTTAGTGCTCAATTTTTACCATTTTCACAGAATATGAGAGACATTGCCTGAGCGATCCCTAGCCAGATCGCTCCTTGCAATTCCAAGCGAAGCCGCGAGGGCAATTCACTTTCCAGGCTCCCACGCATCTCTCTGTCGCCGGTTTGGGAGAGAATAGGGGTCAGTCTGCACTGTTTAAATTTGTCACAGAACATAGGAGACATTGCTTGAGCGACCCAGGACAGATCGCGGCTAGCCACTTCAAAGCGAATCGTTGGGGCAATCCCTTTCCTCAACCTCCCGGACATCGCCCTGCCGATGCGCAAGTGTAAACAGGCGGGACTGCCTCGTTTCTCTCCTCGTCGGAATCCTTAGCTGTCAGGTCATCCTGAGCCCCGAATGCTTTTAGTCGAGCGATCCCGCGGCGGAAGCTTAAAGGTAACTTCCTCGGGATCCCTGGCTTCGCTCGGGATGACGGGTCGCGCCCGTGACGGACGTTAGACAGCGCGCTGGCTGCGCTGGTGCTTCTCGTAAACGCAGACTTCGCGGACGCCGAAGGCGCGCATTTTCTCCGCGAGGCGATCGTAATTTTCGCCGAGTTGCGCCCAGGAGTGGGCGTCGGAGGCCGTGGTGATGGGAATTTCCTTGTCGAGCGCGAGGCGAATGATTTCGTCCGAGGGATAAAGTTCGTTCACCGGTTTGCGCCAGCCGGCGGTGGAGAATTCGATGGCGAGGTCGTGCGCGCGGATGCACTCCAGCGTTTCGTCCACGAGCTTTTTGATCGGTGCGGTCGGGCGATGGCCGTGAATTTTCACGAGGTCGAGATGCGACAGGCAATCAACCAGCCCGCTCTGCGCCATCTCGCGCACGCGCAAAAAATAGTCGGCGTAAATGTCGTCGGTGTCGCGGCCGTCGAATTGCCCGGCGCCATCCGGCACGGTATCGAACATCTGATCGGGTCGGCTAAGATAGTGGACGGAGCCGAGGACGAAATCGAGCCGCTCCCAGTTTTGCTTTACCCAGGCGCGACCGGCGGCGCTGGTCTCGGGATCGTTATCCAGCTCGAGGCCGGCACGAATTTTCACGTCGGGACTCTTTTCGCGCACGCGGTCGAGCACATCGAAGTCGATGCCGACGTGATAGCGATCGTGATCGGTGAACGCGATGTCGCGCAGGTTTTTCCGGCGCGCGGAATCGATCCACGGCTGGAGCAATTCCTCGGTGTAGGGAACGACGCGGTGTCCTTGCGGATGGCTATGGTAATCGGCGAAGAGCGGCAAAACGCTCACGGCGCGGTGATGAACTTCTGCCGCGCGCGCAGCTCGGGATAGCGCGGGAAGAAAACTTCGACGGTGTAAACCTTACCGGGCGCGAGCTCGCGCGTGGCGATGCCTTCTTCGTAGACGATGTTTTCGCCGGGATTCACGACAAGAGTGCCATTTTGCTGGGCGAAGACGCGATTATCGGACCACTTCGTCAGCACTTCGCCGACGGGATTGAGCAATTGAATTTCGATGCGCTGCTCGGTGGGGAAATCGAGTGTGGTGGCCGCGCCGCTTATATTGCTCAGGACCGCTCTCACTCGCATCTGCCGCACTTCGGAGAGACGCACCGGCTCCGTCGCGCTGGAAATTTCCAGGAGCAGGCCGCGCAAACGCGGATCGGAATATTTCGGCGCGCGTTTCGGCGCACCGAAAGGATGCAGCACGCGATCGAGCAGCCCCGATTGCGCGCGGGGCGCTGCGGCCAGGCTAAGCAGAAACGAGACGGCGACAGCGGCGGCAATTCTCATGTGGGCGTGTTTCAGCAAACGTTGCAAAATGTGTCAAACCCTTTATCAATCGCGCATGCTTCGCGGTTTGGCGATAGTCACCTGTCTGCTTTTTTCCAGCGCGCTGGTGCAGGCGAAAACAAAGCACTGCACGCTGCGCATTCACGCGGAGACAAATGCGAACGACTCCGCCACCTTCGCGCAACCCGTGGTGCTGCCGCTCTCACAAAAGAGCACTTTTGTGACGAAATCGCCGGCGCTGTTCGAAGGGAACGTGGTGGCGTTTCGCGCCTATCAAGCGCCGGACGGTAGTTACGGCGCGCTCATTCAGTTTGACGATCACGGCCGCTTGATTCTCGACTCGCTCAGCATCGAGCATCGCGGCACTTCGCTGTTGGTGATGGTGAACGGACGCGCGGTGACGGAACTCGCGGTCGACAAGCGCGTCGCCGACGGGCGCATTTACATTCCTTCCGGACTCACCGGCGGCGACATCGCGTTAATGGCGAAGGATTGGAAAAAAATCGGCCCGAAGAAAAAATGAAACGCGCGTTTCTCCTGAGCGCGCTGTCTATGATCGCGCTGCCTGTGCATGGGCAGAACCTAGAGCTGGCGCTCCCGACCGATAACGACGCGCTTTACCGCGGCGACGGCGCCGATTTTTACCAACACATCGAGCGCGATTTCCATGGCGAGAAATCGACGCCGTGGGAAGGCGGTCGCTACGGCTTCGTGCGCGATCCGGTGTCGACGAGCGAAGGCCTCATCTACACGCGCTTTCACGAAGGCATCGACATCAAGCCGATCCAGCGCGACATCCACGGCGAACCGCTCGACGACATTCGCGCCATTGCCGATGGCAAAGTCGTGCACGCGAACACGGTCGCGGGCTATTCCAACTACGGGAAATACATCGTCATCGAGCACATCTTCGGCGGCTGTCCGTATTACAGTCTCTACGGTCACCTGAGTGAAATTGCGGTGACGGTGGGACAGCGCGTGAGCCGCGGCGAGCGCATCGCGCGCATGGGTCACACCGGCGCGGGCATCAATCGCGAACGCGCGCACGTGCACCTCGAGTTGAACCTGCTGCTGAGCAGCGAATTCGAGGGCTGGCACAATCGCACCTTCTCCGATCCGAATCACAACGGCATCTACAACGGTATCAATCTCGCCGGGCTCGACATCGCGCGCCTGCTGTTGGAATTGCGCAAGCGACCCGATCTCACCATTCCGCAATTTCTCGGCGAGGAAGAGACGTTCTACAAAGTCGCGGTGCCGGATTCGTCCCATTTCGAATTGCGCAAACGCTATCCGTGGATGGTGAGCGGGTCGGCTAACGCGCGGTCGTGGGAAATCAGTTTCGCGCGCTCGGGCGTGCCGTTGAAAATCGAAGGCCGCGCGGAAGCAGTCAGCGGCCCGACGTTGACCTACGTGAAAAAATCCGGCGTCGATTGTTCGTATCTCACGCGCGGCACGCTGACCGGTCGCGGCGCGAACGTGCGACTGAGCAAGAGCGGACTCGATCTGATGAAGCTCCTCACGTTCCCGGACTGAATCCTGTAGCGGCGCTCTATGAGCGTCGACGGCAAGTGGGCGCGGGCGCTCAGCGCCGACGGCGGTCGCAGACCGCCGCTACAGCGGAAGATTGAATGATCGCGCCCGCGAGAATGTCGTATGCTCTATGCAAAGGCGATGGGCATGATCTCGCGTCGTAATTTTCTTGGTCTCGCCGCCCTGGCGGTGCCGGCCACGATCACAGCCGACGCGCTCTGGGACACGCACGCATTGCGCGTGCATCACCTCGAATTCCCGCTCGGGCTCGGCCTGCGCCTCGCCCATTTCAGCGATCTCCATTTCAAAGGCGACGCCGCTTACGCTGGAAAATTAGTCGACACGATCAACGAGCTTGGGCCCGATCTCGTCTGCTTCACCGGCGATCTCATCGAGCAAAAAAAATTCGCGCCGGCCGCGCTCGATTTCATTCGCCAGATCAAATCGCCCGTATTCGGCAATCCCGGAAATCACGATTACAGCAGCGGCGCGTCTTTCGCTGATTTCGCGCGCGCCTTCGCAAGCACGGGCGGCGCGTGGCTGGTCGATCGCAGCCTTGTGTTCGAAGAGCCGTCGCTCGAACTCGTCGGCATCGGGCGCTTGTCGCACGTCACCGATTTCACCTCGCGCGCGCCGACGCGCATCGTGCTCGCGCATTTTCCCGTCGTCGCCGATGGTCTGCGCGGGTTTCGTTTCAATTTGATCCTCGCCGGCCACTCGCACGGCGGCCAGGTGCGCGTGCCGTTCCTCGGCCCGATCGCGCTGCCGCATGGCACCGGCAATTACGATCTTGGCTGGTTCGAAACGTCAGGCGGCCCGCTCTACGTCAATCCCGGTATCGGCACCTATCGCATTCCGATTCGCTGGAATTGCCGGCCGGAAGTGACGTTGTTTCGCCTGTAGCATTTTCGCGCGTCATTCCGAGCGCAGCGAGGAATCCCGTTGCCTAAGCTTTAAGGTAACTTCCTCGGGATCCCTCGACTGCGCTCGGGATGACGAGGCGTTTTAGCACGACGTCGGCTTGCCTTGCGCCAGCAACACCGCGTGCGGAATCGCGCCTTCGACAAAGCCGAGGCACTCCACCGCGCCGGTTGGTTTACCAGGCAGCGCGATCACCAACGACGTATCGACCACCGCCGCCAGACTCCGCGAAAGAATGGCGTTCGGCGTGATGCGCATCGATTCCGCGCGCATCACTTCGCCGAAGCCGGGCAATTCCACGCGCATGATTTCGCGGATCGCTTCCGGCGTGACGTCGCGCTCGGCGATGCCAGTGCCGCCCGTCGTCAAAATCAGCCCACAACCTTGCGCCGAAAAACTGCGCAGCGTTTCTTGAAGGCGCGCCTTTTCATCCGGCACGATCGCTTCGGCGAGCACGCTCCAGCCGCGTTTGTCCGCTTCCGCTTTCAACGCCGGGCCGCCGAGATCCTCATAAACGCCCGCGGTCGCGCGATCGGAAATAGTGATGATGCCAACGGTGATCTGCATTTCTTCAGACAGGATTTACAAGATTCCCGAGAAGAAGCTCACCAAATGAAAATCCAGCAAAATCCTGTTCATCCTGTCTGTTCCAATCTCTTCTTCGTTTTTTTTAACAAACGCACGTCGCTGATTTCCATCGCGTCGTCGACGGCTTTGCACATGTCGTAAATCGTGAGCAGCGCGATGGAGACGCCGGCAAGCGCTTCCATTTCCACGCCGGTCTGCGCGGTGGTGCGCACGGTGCAGGTCGCGGTGATCGCGTTGTTTGTCATGCGGAAGTCGATGTCGACGCCGCTCAACGGCAGCGGATGACAGAGCGGAATCAATTCCGCTGTGCGCTTCGCTGCTTGAATGCCGGCGATCTGCGCGGTGGCGAGGACGTTGCCCTTCGTGAGTCTGTGTTTGGTGATCGCGTTGGCTGTGGTTCGCTTGATTTTAATTTTTCCCGACGCGATGGCGACGCGCACGCTGACCGGCTTCGCGGAAACGTCGACCATTTTCACGCGACCGTCGGCCGCGACGTGGCTGAGCTTGCGCTGCCGCATTAGCCGCCGATCGCGATCATGCGCCGTTGCGGCTGATAGTTGTCGCGAAATTCGTGTTTCTCGGGTTTGCGCTCAACGACGTGCAAAAAGAGCGCGCGCAATTCCTCGTCAGTCGCTCCCGCGCGCAGCGGCTGCATGATGTCGAACTCGAGATGGCTGCCGAGACACGGACGGAGTTTGCCGTCGCAGGTGAGGCGCAATTTGTTGCACGTCTCGCAGAAATGCAGATTCGTGAGCGCGCCGATGAAACCGATGCGCTGATCGCGACCCGGAATTTGGTAATAAACCGCGGGGCCGTTGGTGCGAAAATCGGGCTGCGGCACAAGCGGCTGGAAATGTTCTTCTATCTCGCGCTTCGCCGACGCGATCGGGAAAAAGTTCGCGTCGTCGAGCACTTCGGTCGCGCTCACGGGCATGAGTTCGATCATGCGCAGCAGCAGATTTTTCTCGTGCGCGAAATTAACCAGCGCGATCAGGTCGTGATCGTTGCGGCCGCGCATGAGCACGGCGTTGATGCGGATGTGCGCAAAGCCCGCGGCGCTGCCGGCGTCGATGCCTTCGAGCACGCGCGGGAGAAAATCGCGGCCGGTGACGCGCTCATAGACAGCGCGATCTAGGGTATCGAGCGAAATATTCAGCGCATCGGCGCCGGCCTCGCGCAGTTGTTGCGCGATGGTTTTGCCAGCGCGATCGCGCCGCGCCAGCAAACTGCCATTGGTGGAGATGCCGACTTTTTTTACGCCGTCGATGGCGACGACCTCGCGCACGAAATCGACCACGCCTGGGCGCGTGAGCGGTTCGCCGCCCGTGATGCGCACTTTGTCGACGCCGAGCTGCGCGCCAATGCGAATGAGCCGCAGCATTTCTGCGTAGCTGAGCACGTCGGCGCGCGGCAGCCATTCCTGCATCTCTTCGGGCATGCAATAACGGCAGCGCTCGTTGCAGCGATCGGTCACCGAAACGCGCAGATAAGAAATGCGATGGCCGTAACGATCTTCCATGGAACGCGAAACTTTAGGGGCGGCGTGGAGTTGAAGCAAGCAAGGTAGATTGACGAAGGAGTTACCAAACGTATGTTTTCCCGCATGAAGCGTCTGTTTTCACCGTTGGCGCTGACGATGGCTGTTGCATCGAGCGCGTTATTCCTCTCGGGGTGTTCGACCACCGAATCACGAATTTCCGAACATCCGGAAATTTATAATAGTCTGTCACCGAGCGACCAGCAGTTGGTCGCACAGGGACAAATCCGCGCGGGTATGCCGCAGAGTGCCGTCTTCCTCTCCTGGGGATCGCCCGATCGCCAAGCTGCGGGAAACATCAAAGGCACGCCTGTGCAAACTTGGATCTATACGCAATCGCAGACCGTCGGTTACGGATACGGTTTCGGCGGCGGCTTCGGTTATCCGGGTTATTACGGAGGGTTCGGCGGCGGTTTCGGCGGCGGATTCTATCGCAACTACGGTGGACACCGTTTCCGTTTCTACGGCGATCCGTTTTACGATCCGTTCTACAGCGGATTTCCGGTGTCGATCGAGACCGCTTACAAGAGCGCGACGTTTGCGCGTGGTCGCGTGATGTCGTTCCAATATCTCGTCCCGCCGTATCGTTGATGCGCTTGCGCGGGTGACGCGAAGCGGCAAGGCTGCGAAGCGTCATGGCGTTTAAGTCTTTCCGCGAGTTCGTCGGCGCGCTGGAGCGCGCAGGCGAACTCGTGCGCGTTTCCGAGCCGGTCGATTCCGATCTCGTCATCGCGGAATGGGCGAATCGCGAGATGAAATCGCCGCGCGGCGGCAAGGCGTTGCTCTTCGAGAACGCGCTGGTTGACGGCAAACGCGCGGAGTACCCCGTCGCCATTAACACCATGGGCTCGACCAAGCGCATGGCGCTCGCGCTCGGGGTGAATGACGTTGCTGATCTCGCGCAGGAAATTCAGCTCATTCTGAAGGCAAAACCGCCGACCGACCTGCGCGAAGGTTTCGCGCTGCTCAAGCAAGGCCTTCACCTTTTGCACGCGCGACCGAAGCACGTCGGCAGCGGTCCGTGCCAGGAAGTCGTCCATGATCTCTCGCGCGAATCGAATTTTAGCCTGCGCGATCTGCCGATTCTGAAATGCTGGCCGAAAGATGGCGGCCGCTTCGTTACCCTGCCGAATGTGCACACGCGCGATCCCGAAAGCGGCGAGCGCAACGTCGGCATGTATCGCCTGCAAGTTTACGACGAGCGCACCGCCGGCATGCATTGGCAGGTGCACAAAGTCGGCGCGCGCCACGGCAAAATTTATTACGAACGCGGCGAGCGCATGCCGGTTGCGGTCACGCTCGGCGGCGATCCCGCTTACACCTTTGCGGCGACGGCCCCGTTACCAGACGGGCTCGACGAAATTTTGTTCGCGGGATTTCTGCGACGCAAATCGGTCGAGCTGGTGAAATGCAAAACCATCGAGCTCGAAGTTCCCGCCGACGTCGATTTCGTGCTCGAAGGTTACGTGCAGCCGGGCGAAACGCGGCCCGAGGGACCGTTCGGCGATCACACCGGTTTCTACACCGCGGTCGAGGATTACCCGGTCTTTCATCTCACCGCCATCACGCATCGGCGCGATGCCATTTATCCCGCCACGCTCGTCGGCCAGCCGCCGATGGAAGATTTCTACATCGGCGACGCCAGCGTGCGGATTTTCCTGCCGGTCTTCCGCATGAATTTTCCGGAGATCGTCGACATGGCACTGCCGCCCGAAGGCGTTTTCCACAACCTCGTCTTCGTCAGCATTCGCAAGCAATACGCTTATCAGGCCTTCAAAGTGATGCACGGTCTCTGGGGCATGGGCCAGATGATGTTTTCGAAATACATCGTGGTCGTCGACGAAGACTGCGACGTGCATAACACCAGCGACGTGCTTTTTCGCATGTGCGCGAATACCGACCCGGCGCGAGACAGCACGATCATTCGCAATCCCAGCGATTCGCTCGATCACGCGCCCACGACGCAAAACATCGGCTCGCACATGGGCATCGACGCCACGCACAAACTCGCAGGCGAAGGTTACACGCGGGAGTGGCCGGAGCTGGCGAAAATGGACGAGCGCGTGCAAGCCATCGTCGACTCGCTGCGGAAGTAACGCGCTTACTCGCTAAGCCAACGCAGGCCGCGATTGGTTTCGACGAGAAGGCACACCCGGGCCAACAATTAAGATTGTCGCTATGCTCGTATCGAAACGCATCTTTATCTAACGAGAACAAGATCAGCTGCGGCTACCGAAAGCGAGCGTCGCTGAAAATGGAACTATTTTAATCATCAAAAATGTAATCGCGCAGCGGGTAGCCGTTGGCTGCATCGTCTGGTTAGACCGACATGAACACACTCGATGCTTTCGTCCTTAATTGTTCGACGGTGCCGGATTCCGAAAAAGCTTACCTGTGTATGGGCACTTCATTAATGCTCCAGACGGGATTCTCGTTGTACTAATTGGCGGTTTTGAAGGAGCATACGGACTGCACACCCATCCTTCTTTGCCTGGCACCGGAATCCCCGACGGATAAGAAGGAGGTTTGAAACCAAGAATGACTGCGACGGTTTTTCCCTGAACAAGCTTCGTGAACCCTCCGATCTTTTCGCCTATTTTAAGGTCGCGAATGGTGACGTGCTTGCCACCACTGCACACCTCGGTGCTGTTCGTGAAATAGACCGCACATCGCTTACCGTTTAGCTCCACGCCCAGCAATCCTCCGGAGAGATCGATGCTAGTGACGCGTGCATCATGGAATCCTGTCCACCCGTTCCCTTTGCTCTCCGCTGTCGTTATAATTCTCGAGCAGTCAGGAAGGGATTGCGCGGTGCAGAGAATTGTTGGGTGTAACAACGGGACGAGAATGAGAAAAAACGCTCGATTATAAATAGCCAGCCTCATATCGTGGCACTCTATGAACGGTGATTGGGCATTGTCACGCGGAAATAACTCAAACTTCCTGTGAGTGTCCTGCTAAATCGTCTCGAAAACGCGAAAATCGATATCGTCTAACGAGAACAAGATGAGCCACCGCGCAAATTACAAGGGGCGTTCATAAACAGTAAACTCTAGGCATATCGCTGGTCCGCGGTTGGCTCCATCGCATGGGTTAGGCCGCGATCACGGAAATAAGGTCGGCAATGAAGTGAGCAATCATGGCTGCGTAGATGTTGCGCCGCCATACGTAAAGCAAGGTCAGGAACATACCGCCAAAGCCTGCGATCAGTAAGTGTCCGAAACCCCAGGCACTAAGATGCTCCACAGTGAATATGGCCCACGAAGCCATTGCGGCAAAAACAGTGCTGCCGCTGAGGCCGCGCAACCTTTCAAATCCGTACCCCCGAAAAACGATCTCTTCCGCGACGGCGGCGCGAACTACCGATATCAACTTCCACCACAGAGGGGTGCTGGCGAGTTGGTGGATTTGCTTGTGTTCGCTGAAATGAAAAGCCGGAAGCACGAAGTAATAAAGAAGGGCGAAGCCGATGATGATCAGCACACCCGTGAATGCGCCGGCGACGATGTCTGGGACGGAAGGTCGTTTAAAGCCAATGGATGAAAGAGGGAGCTTTTCTACCTTCAGTACATAAAGAATGACAAAGAGAGCAATTGCCCACCAGACGATCTCGTAAAGGGTCAGGTGAGCAACGTCAGCAAATTCGTGGAGCCAGCGGGAAAGAGGCAGAGCAGGGATGCCCAGAATGAGGCGGATTCACAAACTAAGTGCAACACGGACGACGCGTGGAGGGAAAGGAAAAAGAAAGGTTTGGAGGGGGGAGAAGAGTGGCGGGAAAGTGGGGATGAAGTATCGGCAGTTGGGTGGGGAAGAACGGAGCGTGCTGGCGGCCTTGCGGCTGGTGGGGTTGAAGCCGGCGGAGATCGCGCGGGAGCTTGGTCGCCACCGCAGCACAGTGGGGCGCGAACTGAAGCGCAACGCCGCGCCCTACGATGGCGGGTATCGCGCGCGACGCGCGCAGCAGCGGGCGCACGCCCGGCGTTAATCGTTCGCGGCGCAACAGCCAGTTTGGGCGCGGGCACTGGGAGCGAGTGGAAGAGTTGTTGAGGAAAGAGTGGAGCCCGGAACAAGTCTCCGGACACTTGCGATTGAAGCGAGAGCTGAGGATCAGCCACGAGACAATCTATCGGCACATTTGGCGGGATCTGCGAAGTGGAGGCAACCTGCACGAACATCTGCGTGGGGCGCGCAAGAGTTGTCGAAAACGCTACGGGCGCTACGACAGCCGAGGGCGCCTGGCAGGCAAACGCATGATCTGGGAACGACCGAGGAGCGTAGAGGAGCGGCGTCAGAGGGGCCACTGGGAGATCGACACCATGATGGGCGAGAGCCCCGGAGAAAGCAGCCACTGCGTCCTGACTCTGGTCGAACGCAAGAGTGGCTACGTCATAATGGGAAAACTTAAAGCGCGCACCGCGGCCGAAACCAACCGCGCCTTGCTC
>JALYTV010000132.1 GCA_030854105.1 Verrucomicrobiota bacterium
GGTGCGCCCGGCTCTCTGCGACTTTCTCGCGGAAGTAACGATCGAAGTTTGCTGCTGCCTCGCGCCCGCGCACTCGTATTTCCGGAGTGAAGACCGCGCCCATCGCACGCAATACCGTGGCCGATCCCTCGGTTAGCATTTCGAGATCGCTCAAGGGCAATCCGATGATTTCGAGGATGACCATCGCAGGCAATGGTTTCGCCAGTTCGCTCACCAGATCGAAAACCGGTTTCGTCGTCGCGCGATCCAGCAACTCCCGCGTCCATTCCTCCATGCGCGGCCGGAGCGAGTCGAAATAGGACCGCGTGAAAATATCCATAAAAATTTTGCGCAGGCGCGTGTGATCGGGCGGATTGCGCGCGATGAAGAGACGGCTGCGCATTTGTTCGAAGGGATCATCGCTCTCCGCGTAGGGCGGGTGCGCAAAGCGCGGGTCGGTCCAGACCCTGAGCGCTTCCGCGTAACTCGTCACCGCCCAGAATCCGAGCGGATGATGATACACCGGCGCTGTTTCCCGAAGGCGGCGATAAAACGGATAGGGATTCTCGATGAACGCCGGATCCTCCGGATCGATCACGGGCGGCTGACGCAGCCAGCGCGCTTTGGCATTCAGCGCCCGGACCGCAACCCGGCGCGCCGCCGATTGCATCGCCGCCTTCACCTGAGCAAAATTGCGCGCGCCATTTTCAGCGTGCCTACTGCTGCATGATCTCGCGCGCGAAGACGTTCAACTGGCCATCTTCCTGTTTGCGCACTTCGGTGATTTCGAGCGGGCGCGCTTCGTCGCGATTCATGGTGGAACCGGGCGGAGGCGGATTATAGCCAGCGGGATACTCCACGATCACGCGCGTGGAACTGCCGCCGGCGATGCGCATCACCGAATCCGGCAAACGCGAACGCGGCCGCAGCACGGCTTTGTTCGCGTCGGAGAAATTGACGACGAATTGGCCTTTCAAGTAAATGCGTTCGCCGGCGAGGCCACGATCGGCAATCTGGCCGAGATCGCCGGTGGCGATGAGGCGTCCGAGCGGCATTTTGCCTGGCGCAAAAGTCTTCCAACTGCCGCCGCCGGCGGTGGAAGCGAGCGCGCCGCCGCTGGCCGGCGGAACTGGAATCGCTTTCGGCGCTTCGACCGGCGGCGCGGATAACGCAACCTGCGCCGGTTGTAGGGCGACGCCCGATGACGTCGTCGTCATGGGCGGCTTCGCAGCGCTCTTAGCCGACGCGATCACCGGCGCAGGAGTTGGCTTTTGCTTCTTCCCGCCCTTTTTATTTTTGCCGGTGGTCGCAGGAACTGGCGCCGGCGTTGCTGCCGCGATCGCGGGAGGCGTGTTCACGGCCTCCGCCTGCTCCACGCGCACCAACTGATTTTGCGCGGCCGGCGTCGAGATGGGCGTCATGCCCGGAATGGGAATCGAAGAGGCGTTTTCCTGTTTTACCTCGGCGTAACGATTTTCCGCTGCCTTCAATTCCTCCGGCTTAATTAACGGCCAGCCCGCCGCCAGATTCAGATCGAGCGGCGGCTCGAGGGTGAAGGTGCCCGTGCCGCGCGTGACTGTGTAGGTGCCATAGAGCAACGGCATCGTCGTGATCAGAATGCGCCCGTCGCTCGTGCGCGTGGCGTGGATCACCGCCGAAATATCATGCGCGCGCGCCAGCGTAAGTTCCAAACCCGGCACCAGCGTCTCCTTCATTTTCGGCACATCCTGCTCCTCGGCGGGATAAATGTGTTCGATGAGCAGTTCGCCGTTATCGATCGCGGAAGCGAGCACGACCATGCCGGAAGTGAAAATGTCGGCGGGGCCGAGCTGGCGCACATCGATGATGCGGAAGCGGCCGACCACATACGGCACGAGCCCGCGCACCTGCTGGTAATTGCGAATGTAATTGCGCGTGAGCTCGCTGTTTGTTTTCCCGAGCTCGGCCACGCCCATCGGGCCGTAGCGCGCGATCAGTTTTTTCGGATCGAGGAACTCGCCGGCGGGCGCCGCGGTCAATTCGAAACGGCGCGGTGGATCAATGCGCTTGAGTTTCTTGAGAATGCGATAGCTCTCGGGCCGCTCCGGTTGCTCGAAAATGTAAAGGCTGCCCAGCCACGCCGCGAAAGCGAAGCCGGTGAGGAGCAATATCGCCACCGTCCAGCCGAAGTAATTCGTGCGGCTCTTCGGCCGGCCATACGGCGTTTCGTAACGAAAAAGTTCGTTTGGCATCAACTGCGCGCTCGTCGCGATGCGTTAGCGAGCCGGCTCAAAGGATGAACCACAGCCGCAAGTCCGCGCCGCATTTGGATTCACAATCTGAAAGCCGGCGCCGCTGAGCGAGTCGCAATAATCGAGCGTGGCGTCGTGCAACAGCTTCGCGCTCTCCGCGTCCACGAAAAATTTCACGCCGTCGCGTTCCACCATCTCGTCGCCGGTGCGCGCGTCATCCAGCGCCATCTCGTATTGCAGGCCAGAGCACCCGCCTTTGCCGACGCCGATGCGCAGGCCGCGCGCGTTTTCTTTGCCGACGAGGCTCTGCAATTGCCGCACTGCGTTGTCCGTGACCTGAATCATTGCTTCCTCCGAGCGTATCGCGCTTTTCCTTCGCAATCAAAAATCAAAAAACTAAAGTTCAAATCAACGTGAGCTGCATTCGACTTCTGCCTGAAATTCTGGCCAGCCAGGTCGCCGCTGGCGAAGTGGTGGAACGCCCCGCCTCCGTCGTGAAAGAGCTGGTCGAAAACAGCATCGACGCCGGGGCGCGCTCCATCGAAGTGCGCATTCAACGCGGCGGCATGTCGATCATTCGCGTGATCGACGACGGCTGCGGCATGGATCGCGACGACGCCCTGCTGGCGCTGGAGCGTCACGCCACCAGCAAGATCGCGTCGGCTGATGATCTGGCGTCGATTCGCACCCTTGGCTTCCGCGGCGAAGCGGTGCCGAGCATCGCGAGCGTGTCGCGCTTTCGATTGACCACGCGCGAAGCCAACGCCCTCGCCGGCACCGAGGTCGTGGTGAACGGCGGGCGCATCGCCAGCGTGAGCGACGGCGGCGAAGCGCCCGGCACGCAGATCGAAGCGCGCTCGTTGTTTTTCAATATGCCCGCGCGCCGGAAATTTCTGTGCTCGGAGCCGACGGAGACGCGTCACATCGAGCACCAGCTCCATCTGCATGCGCTCGCGCATCCCGAAATCGGTTTCACGCTCGTGCGCGACGACAAAGTGGCGTTGCAATTGCCGCCGGCGAAAGCGTTGCGCGATCGCATTCGCGATCTTTACGGCGCGGAATTGCTCAACGATTTGCTGGAGATCGTGCCGGCTGAGAACGGGAAAGTTCGCGTCAGCGGATTTCTCGGTCGCGCGGGGGTGAGCCGTTCGACGCGCGCGCAGCAATTCGTTTTCGTGAACAGCCGCGCCATCGACAGCGGCGTGCTCGGGGTCGCGTTGCGCGAGGGTTATCACACCGCGCTGATGAAAGGGCAGTATCCGGTG
>JALYTV010000015.1 GCA_030854105.1 Verrucomicrobiota bacterium
GGCGGCCGAGATGACGCCGATGAGGAAACCCATCACGCCGTAGATAATCGGCATAAAAATGGCCATTCCCACCATCATTCCTGCCATGACGGCGGGAGCGTCGCTCGCAGCTTGCTGATGCGATGCGAAGGGCGCCGAGCGCTGCGGCCCGGAGAAAGAATGGAACAAAGATGAGCGCCGGGCAGGCGTAGAGGATGCCGAGCACTTTCCCAGCCTGTAGCGGCCCGATGCGTTTGAGGCGACGTGTCATGCACGCAGTCTGCCCGAGCGGGAAACGCAAAGGCAATCGCATTTCGCGCTGCATCACTAGCCAGCGCGCTCATTAAACGGCGCGCTCGCCCAGCCAACTGTAGCGGCGGTCTGTGACCGCCGACCTTTCGGCGTGGGAGTTCGGCGGTCATGGATCGCCGCTACAAAAGCGAACGGTCTAGTAACGGTAATGCTCGGACTTGTAGGGTCCTTCGACCGGCACGCCGAGATACTCTGCCTGCGCTTTGCTAAGCTTGGTCAGCTTTACGCCGATCTTCTCCAGATGCAGACGCGCGACTTCTTCGTCCAGCTGTTTGCTCAGAACGTAGACGCCGACTTTGTAGCTATCCTTGTTCCTCCAGAGATCGAGTTGCGCGAGTACTTGATTGGAGAATGAGTTCGACATCACAAAGCTCGGGTGGCCGGTGGCGCAGCCGAGGTTTACCAGGCGACCTTCCGCGAGCATGAAAATTTCGTGGCCATCGGCGAACGAATACTTGTCCACCTGCGGCTTGATGTTCGTGCGCTTCACGCCTTTGGCCGTATCCAGCGCGTTCACCTGAATCTCGTTGTCGAAATGTCCGATGTTCGCCACGACCGCCTGGTCTTTCATCGTCGCCATATGATCGAACGTGATGACGTCGACGTTGCCAGTAGTAGTGACGTAGATGTCGCCCCAGCCAAGCGTGTCTTCAATGGTCGTGACCTGGTAACCTTCCATCGCCGCTTGTAGCGCGTTGATCGGATCGATTTCGGTAACTACCACGCGTGCACCCTGGCCGCGCAGTGACTGGGCGCAACCTTTACCGACGTCGCCGTAACCGCACACGACGGCGACTTTGCCAGCGATCATGACGTCGAGTGCGCGATTCAAACCATCGACCAGCGAATGACGGCAGCCGTAGAGATTGTCGAACTTCGATTTCGTGACGGAATCGTTCACGTTGATCGCAGGAATGAGCAGCTTGTTTTCCTGCTGCATCTTGTAGAGGCGATGGACGCCGGTGGTCGTCTCTTCCGAAACGCCGCGCCATTCCTTCACCATCTCGTGCCAGCGATAAGGATTCTCGCGCTGCACTTCCAAAAGCAGATCCTTGATCAATTGCTCTTCTTTATTAGACGACGCGCTCCTGGCCCAGTCGCTCCCTTCCTCAAGCTCGTAGCCTTTGTGAATTAACAGCGTCACGTCGCCACCGTCGTCGACCACGAGCTGTGGACCTTTGCCATCACGGTGCGACAGCGCCTGATAGGTGCACCACCAATATTCTTCCAGGCTCTCACCTTTCCAGGCGAACACCGGCACCCCCGCCTGTGCGATCGCCGCCGCCGCGTGATCCTGCGTGGAGAAAATATTGCAGCTCGCCCAGCGCACGTCGGCGCCAAGATCGACCAGCGTCTCAATTAGCACCGCGGTCTGAATCGTCATGTGCAACGACCCGGTCACGCGCACGCCCGCGAGCGGTTTCGCCTTCGCGTATTTCTCGCGAATGGCCATCAGGCCCGGCATTTCCTTCTCCGCGATCGTAATCTCTTTGCGGCCCCAATCAGCCAGCGTGAGGTCGCGAATTTTGTAATCAGTCGTGCTTGTCGGTGCAGTGGTTTTTGTGCTCATAAATTTTTTCTACAGGTAAATTTCGTCCACAGATTTCGCAGAGGGACGCAGATTCTCGGAAAAATCTAGGACGAGCCTTTTATATTCGAGACTCGCGGGGCCGAAGTTCAAAAGCAGGCCTCGCGAAAGGCGGGTCGCTTTCAGTTCGTTGATTAGTTGCGCTTCATCCGCACCCGTCAACGCCGCGATCGTCTTGGTCTCGACAATAATGGATTCGGAGCAGACAAAGTCGGCGCGATAGGAGCATGCTAAGAGGTTGCCTTTGTAGCGAACTGGCAACGCGACCTCAGTTTTGAACGAAATCCCGCGTTCCTGAAATTCCAATGCGAGTGCCGACTGATGGACAAATTCAAGGAAACCTCGCCCCATCTCGCGATGCACCTCCATGGCCGCGCGGATAATCGCGAAAGTTTCCGAGTCTCTATTCACAACAAGTCTGCGGTAATCGGCGAAATCTGCGGATTACCTGGCTGCTTTCTTGAGGGCGGCGGTCTTGTCGACTTTTTCCCAGGTAATATCGGGATCGTCTTTGCCGAAGTGGCCGTAGTTGGTCGTCTTCGAATAAATCGGTCGCAGCAGATCGAGCTGCTCGATGATGTCGGCTGGTTTGAAACTGAAGACGCGGTTGACCGCGCGTTCGATGATTTCTTCGTCGACCGTGTTGGTCTCGAAGGTGTTGATATTCACGCTCACCGGATCGGGATAGCCGATGGCGTAAGCGAATTGAATTTCGCAACGTTTCGCGAGGCCTGCGGCGACGACGTTTTTCGCGACCCAACGACCCATGTAAGCGGCGCTGCGATCGACTTTGCTCGGGTCTTTGCCGGAGAAAGCGCCGCCGCCGTGCCGACCCCAGCCGCCGTAGCTGTCGACGATAATTTTGCGACCGGTAAGTCCGGTGTCACCCTGCGGTCCGCCGACGACGAAACGTCCGGTCGGGTTGATCAGGAATTCGGTGTGGCCGTTCACCATCGATTTCGGCAGCACCTTGCGAATCACTTTCTCGATGCAGAATCTTTCGATCTCCTTGTGGTCCTTCTCTTCGGTGTGCTGAGTGGAGATGACGACGTTGGAGACGCCGACGGGTTTGCCGTTTTCATAAACGACGGAGACCTGCGACTTGGCGTCGGGGCGGAGCCATTCCGCCTTGCCACTCTTGCGAATGCGCGTGAGTTCGCGGCCGAGCCGATGCGCGAACATGATCGGCGCCGGCATCAATTCGTCCGTGTCATCGCAGGCGAAACCGAACATCAAGCCCTGGTCGCCCGCGCCTTGCTCGGCCGTTTTCTTCCCCTTCGCCTTCCGTGCATCGACGCCTTGCGCAATATCCGGCGACTGACTGGTGATGATGTTCTGCACGAAAACTTTGTCGGCGTGAAAAACATCGTCGTCGTGCACGTAACCGATTTCGCGCACGGCCTGGCGCACGATCTCGACGTAATCGGGGTTCGCCTTGCTCGTGATCTCGCCGCCGACGATGACGACGTTGCTCTTGGCGTAAGTTTCGCAGGCGACGCGGCTCTTTTTGTCGACGGCTAAACACGCATCGAGGATCGCGTCGGAAATGGTATCGCAAACTTTGTCCGGATGACCTTCGCCAACGGACTCGGAGGAAAAAATGAAACGACGCGCCATGAGATCGGGATGGTTAATTTACGATTGTGGAGGAAAACTCACGACAGATCATATTGACCAATCATGATGCGTCGATATATCGTTTTCCCGCCGCATGTCGTCAACCGCAAATTTCCTGCGCGTCATCGCAGACCCAACCCGCCTGCGGCTGCTCCTTTTGCTCGAGCAGGAAGAGCTTTCCGTGGCGGAGTTGCAGGAAATTCTCGGCATGGGCCAATCCCGCATCTCGAGTCATCTCGCGCAGTTGAAACGAGCCGGCGCGGTCATCGATCGGCGCGCCGGGAAAAATGTTTATTACGCGCTGGTCGATCACGGCCAGAACGGCGCGCGGCATCGCGTGCACGAGCTGGTGAAATCACTGGCGACGGAAATTCCCGAAGCCGCGCGCGATCGCACCGCGCTCAAACTCGCGCGCCGCAAGCGCCAGGATAAAGCGCGCGAATATTTCGATGAACTCGCTGGCAAATTCGGTCGCAGTTACGTGCCCGGACGTTCGTGGGAAGCGCTCGCGCACACCTTGATCTCGCTCTTGCCGCCGATGACGGTGGCCGATCTCGGCGCGGGCGAGGGAACGCTCTCGCAGTTGCTGGCAAAGACCGCCGACAGAGTGATCGCGGTCGATAATTCGCCGAAGATGATCGAGTTCGCGTCGGCGTTGGCGAAGAAACATAAACTGCGCAATCTCGAGTATCGCCTCGGTGATTTGCAGGAGCCACCGATCGCGAAGAACAGCGTCGATCTCGCCATCTTCAGTCAGGCGCTGCATCACGCGCCGCGGCCTGATCGCGCGTTGCAATCGGCGTATTCCATTTTGCGCAAGAAAGGCCGGGTCGTGATTCTCGATTTATTGAGTCATCGCTTCGAAAAAGCGCGCGAACTTTACGCCGATCATTGGCTCGGCTTTAGCGAAGTGCAGTTGCACGAGTTTCTGGAGAAGGCCGGGTTCCAGAACGTCGATGTGCGCGTCGTCTCGCGCGAGAAAGGCGCGCCGCATTTCCAGACCGTTTTCGCCACCGGCACGAAGTAGCGAACGTTCCGCCTTGAAAAATACCGCGCGCAAAATTAGTTCGCTCCTGCTGTTAGCCAGCGCGCTCACGCCCACGGCGCTCGCTGACTGGCAGGTTGCGGAGACGCAGCGGGAACCCACGAGCGCGGCTGCTATCACGCACGTCCGTTACGAGCTGAGCCACCGTGGCGAGAGCGCGACCATCGATCTCGCGCTCTTCCAAAGTAAGGCTGTCCGCTTGCACGTGATCGATAACGCCGGCGGCAACGAAAACTTAGCCGACGCGATGGCGCGCGAAAAATGTGTCGCGGGCGTCAACGGCGGTTACTTCGATCCGCAATTCCGCCCCATCGGCTTGCGGATCATAGACAGCGCGCTCACCTCGCCGCTGGTGCGCGCGCGTTTGCTCACCGGCGTGCTCGTCTCCTCCGCGCGAGGCTGGGAAATTTTTCGCCCGGGCGAATTTTCCCGGAAGAAAAAATACGAGAGCGCGATCCAATGCGGCCCGTTCCTCATCGACAACGGCGCGAGCATTCGCGGCCTCGACGACACGCGCAGCGCGCGGCGCACCTTCGCCGCCGTGGCAAAAAACGGCGAAGCTTGCCTCGGCGTCGCCAGCGCGCTCACGCTGGCGCAATTGGCCGACGCGCTCACCTGCCTGCCCGCTCCGAAAATTGCGCGCGCGCTCAATCTCGACGGCGGCTCGTCGACGGCGTTCTGGTTGCGGCGCGAATCCGGCGGCGCGGTCTCCATGCGCGAGTGGAAAAACGTGCGCGATTTCGTCGGCGTTGCGCCAAGATAATTCGAATCGGCTTCGTTGGTTGAAGAAAAGCGTCCGCAGATTTCGCAGACGAACACGGATCTTCCGAATCCGGATTTCTTTCATCTGCGAAAATCTGCGTAATCTGTGGACGCCATGCGCTCTTTCGGCCGGTTCGAGTCCAAGGAAAAGTCGTTCTACGGCGAAATTGCCGGCGACGAAGTCCACGTGTTGACGCAACCATTCTGGGAAAGCACGGAGCGCAGCGGCGAAAAATTTAGCCAGCGCGATCTGGAGATTCTCGTGCCGGTGACGCCGTCGAAGCTGATCGCGGTCGGCTTGAATTACGCTGATCACATCGCGGAGATGAAACGCACACCGCTCGGCACGCCGCTGCTTTGGTTCAAGGCGCCGACGTCGTTGCTGGCGCACCACGCGGCGATCGAGATCGCGTTTCCCGGGCACCAAACCGATTTCGAAGTCGAGCTCGCCATCGTGATCGGGAAGGCTGCGAAAAGCGTGAGCGTGGAAAAAGCGCACGAATTTATTTTTGGCTACACGATTGCGGAAGACATCAGCGATCGCGACCTGCAGAAGAGCGAGAAACAATTCGCGCGCTGCAAATCGTTCGACACTTACACGCCGCTCGGGCCATTTGTATATGCCGACGTCGACGTGAGCGACGTGGAAATTTCGCTGCGCCAGAACGGCGAAGTGAAACAGCAGGCGCGCACCAGTCTCATGATCTACGGCGTGGCCGAGATCGTGTCGTTTGCGAGCCAATCGCTGACGCTGTTGCCCGGCGACGTGATTCTAACGGGAACGCCGGCCGGAGTGGGCCCGATTCGGGCCGGCGACGAACTGGAAGCGCGCATCGGCACCTGGCCGCCGCTGCGCAACAGCGTGCGTTGAGCAAAGGAAGCGGGATCACGCCGCGAGGCGCGCTGTCGTCAGCCGACGCGCTCATGAAATTTTTTCTGCGCGCGGCTTTCTTGCGACGCGCCGGCTGAGCGCGCCGGCAGATTGTCATTCCGAGCGCAGTCGAGGAATCCTCCATTTAGATCGAACACGCAGCTTTTTATCGCGAGATCCCTCGCTGGCGGTGCGGCGCGCAAACCTTGCCGCTGAAAAGTTTTTTGACGTGCACATTGTCGCAGGCGTGCCTACGTCCCGTTGCCCTCCGTAATCCGATATCAACTGCCACCTCGGGGTCGCAGTTGCTCAAAATGAAAAGTTTTGCTGGACTTGGCGGTGTTCCCTTTGGGATAACGGCATCCCGACGATCCTCTCCACTGCGAGCCGGTTCTAAATCCATCCGTATATGAAAAAACTCCTCACTGCTTCCTTCGTCTTCGGCGCTCTCGCTTTCAGCGGTCTGGCGCAAACTGCGCCTCAGGGCACTCCGGCCACGGCTCAACCAGCCGCTCCGGTCCAACCACCGCCGGCCGGAATGACGCCCGCTGTTGCTCCCGGTGCGCCCGGCATGCCAGCGGTTCCTGGAGCCGCGATGTCACCCGGCGCGATGCCGAGTCCAGCGGCAAGTATGCCGGTAACTTTGACTCCGACCCCGACGGCAACTCCGGCGCCGACGCCCAAGCCCGTTTCGACCTGGAGCAATTTCCTCTACGATAAGTTCAAGGCGGGCGGTCCGATTATGTGGCCGATCCTGATCGTCTCGATCATCGCGGTGGCGGTCGTGCTCGAGCGCGTCTTCTGGTGGCTGTCGCGTTGGATGAAGCGCGATCCGAAGCGCATCGATAAAGTTTTCACCGCGGTGGAATCCGGCGACGTGGCGGAAGCGTCGCGGCTCTCGCGCGATACGCGTGACCCGGTGCTGCGCATGTTGTGGAATGGATTGAACCACCAGCACGCCTCTTTGCAGGGTGCTCTGCAAGTCGCCGCCGGCATCGAAATCAAACGCGCTGGTCGATTCCTTGTCGTCATGGATACGTTGGTTACGCTCGCGCCGCTGCTCGGTCTGCTCGGCACCATCACCGGTCTGATGAGATCGTTCGGCGAGCTCGGCAACGAAGAATTGGCCGTGCAGGCGGTGACCGGCGGTATTTCCGAAGCGCTGATCGCCACCGCGTGCGGTCTTGGCATCGCGATCTTCTCTCTCATTCCGTTTAACTTTTTCACTTCGCGCGTGTCTAACCTTGAGTTCGAGCTGCAAACCGCGGCGACGAACCTGGAGGTCATGCTGGAAGCGAATGCCAGAGCGAAAGGCGAAGCCGAAGCGGTCACCACACCGAATCGCTAAACGCTGGCGTCGAAGCCTAACGATCGAGAAAGCTTGAGATGAAAATCGGATCCCCCATTCCTCATCACAAAGCGCGCATCGAGATCATTCCGCTGATCGACATCATGTTCTTCCTGCTCGCCAGCTTCATGATGGTGAGCTTGAGCCAGGTGCATATGAAAGGCATCAAAGTGAATCTGCCGATCGGCCAGTCGGGCGAGGTGCAGTCGAAGAAGGACTACATCAGCGTGTCGGTTGATAGCCAGGGCTACGCTTACTTCGACAAAGAGAAGATGGAATACGACAAGCTCGCCACGACGCTCCAGAAAGTTCACCAGGAAAATCCCGACGCGAAAGTTTTCGTGCGCGGCGACGCAGATACGGTGCACGGGAATATCATCCGCGTGCTCGATATCCTACGCTCGGTGGGCTTTTATAAAATCGCTTTCGAGATCAAGAGTGAAGCTTCCAAGGCCATTCCAGCGCCACCGGGCGCCAATCGTTAGTTTATGGCAGGCCCTATTCTTTACCGACCTTCGCCTAAATGGCAGGTTTTTGCCGCTTTCGGCGGAGCGATTCTTATCCACGCCCTCGCCGTGCTCGCGGCTACGCATAAGGCGCCGCCACCGGAAGATTTGTCGAACATACCCGAGGCTACGGTAGAGGCGACGCTGGAGTCGCCACCGCCGGAAGAAGCACCGACACCGCCTCCAGAAGATATTCCGATGCCGGTGCCGCCGCCGCCGCCGGATGTGCAGCCCGAGTTTCACGAGGAAGTGACGCCGCCGCCGAATCAGAACAAGCCGGCTACAATAAAGCCCATCAAGGCTCCTCAGGTCACGGGGCCACCGCGGCCACCGGGCATGATGTCGGCATCACAAGGCAAGGCCAATGCGATCAGCGCGCCGCGCCCGGTTTATCCATTCGAAGCACGTAAGCAACACCTGGTTGGCACCGGGGTTTGCGTGGTCACGGTTGATACTTCAAGTGGCGCGGTGACCGATGCGACCATGGCCAAGAGCATCGGTGTCGGTATTCTGGATGACGCCGCCATCAGTGCTTTCAAGCGCTGGAGATTTAGACCCGGCACGGTCTCGAAGGTCAAAATTCCGATTACTTTCACCATGACGGGAGCTTCCTACTAGCCATGTATCTCTCGTCTCCATTGCCGAAAAAAAAGGCGCGCATCGAGATCATTCCGTTGATCGACATCATGTTCTTCTTGCTGGCGAGTTTCATGATGGTGAGTCTGAGCCAGACGCACATGAAAGGCATCAAGGTCGATCTTCCCGTCACCAGTAAGCCGCCGCCTTCGACGGTGAAGGATTACGTCTCCATCCGCGTTGCGGAGGGCGATGTGGTCTCCTTCGACGGCCAGATCGTTGCCAATGATCAGGTTTTGCCGCGCCTGATGGCGCTACGGGCGGCGAATCCGGGGATCAAGGTCTCCATCAGCGCAGAACTGATGGCGCTGCATGGCGATGTCATCACCGTGCTCGATGATGTGCGCAAAGCTCAGATCCAGAAGGTGGGCTACCAGATCCGCGCAGCGCCTCCTTCGCACTAACGCGCTGACAGGAAATCGCGAAGCTTCGCAGCCGCCCGCGCGCGATGACTGATCCGATTTTTTTCCGCGACCAATAACTGCGCGAAAGTTTCCGTGTAACCATCCGGGATGAACACGGGATCGTAGCCGAAGCCATTCCCGCCGCGAGGTGTCTCGGTGATCGTGCCGTCTATTTTGCCGGCGAAGCTGGCGACAATATCTCCGCCGCGCGCGAGCGCCAGCACGCAGCGAAAGCGCGCAGATCGGGTCGGCTGACGTTCGTTCGCCAACTCGCGCAAAAGCTTTTCGACGTTCCCGACGTCGCTCGCATCTTCGCCGGCGAAGCGCGCGGAGCGAATGCCCGGCGCGCCGCCGAGTGCATCGACTTCGAGTCCCGAATCATCCGCCAACACCAGCTCGCCCGGATGCAGCCGCGAAATAATCAGCGCCTTAATCGTCGCGTTTTCTTCAAGCGTGCTCCCGGTTTCCTCGATCGATACGATCTCGCACAGTGCGCGAATCTCAGCATCATGACCGAGCAGTTGTGCGAGTTCGCACGCCTTATGTTTGCTGCTCGAAGCGAGCAAAAGTGAAATCATCGCGCTATCATCGCGCGCATTCTCCGCATTGAAATCGGAGAAATCGCGTGAATCCTCCCTGCGCATGAGCGAACGCCGCAAACCGTATCCCTTCGATCGATTCGAGCCGAAGTGGCAACAGCTCTGGCAGGAGCGGCAGACTTTTCGCGCGGCGAATCCGGGCGACTCGGGCTTCGATGCGAGCAGGCCGAAGTTCTACGTGCTCGACATGTTTCCGTATCCGAGCGGCGCGGGCTTGCACGTCGGCCATCCCGAAGGCTACACCGCCACGGATATTTTGGCGCGTTACAAGCGGGTGCGCGGTTTCAACGTGCTGCATCCGATGGGCTGGGACGCGTTCGGTTTGCCCGCGGAGCAATACGCGATCAAGACCGGCCAACATCCCGCCGTCACCACGCGCGAGAATGTCGCGAAATTCAAAGCGCAACTACAGCGCATCGGCTTTTCCTACGATTGGTTGCGCGAGGTCAACACCACCGATCCCGCTTATTACAAATGGACGCAGTGGATTTTCCTCCAGATTTATCACGCGTGGTTTAATCCCGAGACCCAGCGGGCCGAGCCGATCGCGACCTATCGCGGCGACGATCCCGATAGCGTGCGACTCGCCTACGTCGCGGAAGTGCCGGTGAATTGGTGTCCGGAACTTGGCACCGTGCTGGCGAACGAGGAAGTGGTCGACGGCAAGAGCGAGGTCGGCGGCTTCCCAGTGGTGCGGCGTCCGATGCGGCAATGGATGCTGCGCATTACCGCATTTGCCGATCGACTGAGTGAAGAACTCGACGCGCTCGATTGGCCGGAAGGAATCAAATTGCTGCAACGCAATTGGATCGGGCGTAGCGAAGGCGCGGAGATCGCGTTTCAGACGATCCCAATCCCCGAGCCATCAGCGGGAACTCACTATCGTTCGCTTTGGATCAACGCTTTCACCACGAGGCCGGACACGGTTTTCGGCGCGACATATCTGGTTCTGGCGCCCGAGCATCCGGATGTCGACCACATCGCGTCGCCTGACGCGCGCTCTGCCATTGCCGACTATCGCGCGCAGATCGCATCCAAATCCGATCTGGAGCGAACCGATCTCGCGAAGGATAAGTCCGGCGTTTTTACTGGCGCTTTCGCGATCAATCCTGCGAGCGGCGAGAAAATTCCCATCTGGATCGCAGACTACGTGCTCATGGGCTACGGCACCGGCGCGATCATGGCCGTGCCCGCGCACGACGAGCGCGATTTGGAATTCGCGCGCAAATTCGAGCTGCCGGTTCGCGAAGTCGTGCGCCCGACGTCAGGCGACACGATTGGATTTGCCGGCGAAGGAGTGGCGATCAATTCCGGTTTGCTCGAGGGACTGCCGAGTCGCGAGGCCAAAGCAAAAATCATCGCGTGGTTGAGCGAACACGGGCACGGCGAAGCGCGCGTGCGTTACAAATTGCGCGACTGGCTGTTCTCGCGGCAACGATATTGGGGCGAGCCATTCCCGATCGTGTGGGAGAAGGGCAAACATCGCGCGCTCGACGCGAAAGAACTGCCGCTGGTTCCGCCCGATCTCGAAGATTTCAAACCGACCGGCACCGGCGAGCCGCCGCTGGCCAAGGCGAAAGATTGGATCCGATACTCAGACAGCGCGCTCAGGGAAACGAACACCATGCCGCAGTGGGCTGGCTCGTGCTGGTATTACCTGCGTTTCTGTGATCCGAAAAATGCGGAGCGCTTCGTGGGCGAAGAGGCGGAGCGCTATTGGATGGGCGGGCCGCAAGCGGGCGGCATTGATCTCTACATCGGCGGCACCGAGCACGCGGTGTTGCATCTGCTCTACGCGCGTTTCTGGCACAAAGTGCTTTTCGATTTGGGATACTTGTCGAAACCGGAACCGTTCCAGCGGCTGGTGAATCAAGGACTGATCCTCGGCGAAGATGGACAAAAAATGTCGAAGTCGCGCGGGAACGTCGTGAATCCCGACGACGTCATCGACGCGTACGGCGCGGATGCGCTGCGTTGCTACGAAATGTTCATGGGTCCGCTCGAGCAGATGAAGCCATGGAGCATGCGCGGCGTCGAAGGCGTGGCGCGTTTTCTGGCCCGCGTCTGGCGTTTGGCGATGGAGGAAAACCAGGCAGGCGCATGGGAATTGTCGGCGCGCCTGGCGGAGATGGCGCCGGATAAAGCGCAGCTCAAAGTAATGCACGCCACCATCAAAAAAGTGACGGCGGACATCGAGTCGCTTTCGTTTAACACCGCGATTTCGGCGATGATGGTTTACGTCAACGCCTTTACCAGCGCCGAGAGAATTCCGGTCGCGGCCATGCGCACGCTGCTGGTTTTATTGTGTCCGTTCGCACCGCACATCGCGTCCGAACTCTGGGAACACGTAAGCGGCAAGTTTGAGATCGGGTCGGCTGACGTCGACGCGCAGACGTGGCCGGCTTACGACGAAACGCTGCTGGTCGAAGACGAGGTGGACATCGTCGTGCAGGTCAACGGCAAAGTGCGCGATCGTCTGCGCGCGAAAAAGGACGCGAGCGAAGAAGAATTGCGGGCGCGGGCGTTGGCGCTGCCGAAAATCGCTGATCTCGTTGCCGTTATGCAAATTCGAAAAGTCGTCGTTATCGCGAACAAGCTTGTCAACATCGTGGCGACGAGCGCATAACTCCCGCCATGAGCATGCTTAAGGAATTCAAAGAGTTTGCCGTCAAAGGTAATGCAGTCGATCTCGCAGTAGGCGTCGTTATCGGCGCCGCATTTGGGTCCATCGTCACGTCGCTGGTCAAAGACATCCTTATGCCGCCAATCAGTCTGCTAACGGGCGGTTTGGATTTCTCCAATAAGTTCGTGGTGCTAAAGGCGGGGCAGGATGGAGTTACTAACTTCGCGACCCCGGTTCTGGCGGCTGCGGATAAAGCTGTCACTTGGAATTACGGAAACTTCGTCACTCTGGTGATTAACTTCCTCATCGTGGCGCTTTGCATTTTCCTCGTCGTTAAGACGATGAATAAGCTGAAGCGTCCCGCTCCCGGGGTAGCGCCGGTTTCGAAAGATTGCCCGGCGTGCGCGATGACGATTCCGGTCAAGGCCACGCGTTGCCCGCATTGCACGACGGAGCTCAGCGGCGTCGCGCGCGGCTAATCAGCCTCTTCGTTCGCGAGCGGAAAAATTCGCTGCGGCGTGCAGAGCCAGACTCGGCTTTGCGCGCTGCACTCGCGTACGACGCCGCCGGCCCAAGGCGAGAACGCCGGCATGATCCAGCAATTTTCTTCCTGGTAAAGCGCGGGAAAACGCAGGCGCAGGCCGGCGCCATCGCGCAACATCGCCGCCGGATGGAAGTGCCCGATGATTTGCACGCGGCCATTCGATGCGCACGTGGTATTGCCATGATGAAACACAAACGCGTCTGTCTGGTAGACATCGCGAAACGCAAGCGTGTCGGCTAATTGCCGATCGTGATTTCCAGCAATGACGACGACCTCGCATTTTTCGCCAACGCGCGCGAGGAGCTCCAGCAGCGGCGACTTCGCTGCCGCGTCGTGCACCAGATCGCCGAGCAGGAGCAAGCGCGCCGGCTGATATTCGTCGAGCAGTTGCAGCAGACGCGCGCGCGACGATTCCATTCCCCAAAACGGCACCAGTCGCCCAGCCGCGCGCTGACTGAGTTCGAAGCCGTAATGTAAATCCGCGATCGCCAGCCAGCCTTCCCGTTCATGAAAAAGCGCGAGCCGCGCATCGAGCACGATCTCATCGGCGACATAAGCTTTGGTGGCGATGGCTAACATGCGCGCGGGAAGTTATCGCTTGCGACGGGAAGCGGCAATCGCTATGGAGCGAAGCGAAGTGCAACCACTTAGAGTCACGCGAGTTATTGCCGGTGCCTGCGCGCTCGGCTTTCTCGCTTCCTGCGCCACGCCCACGCAGACGGCGAAGACCGGCGAGACCAAGGCGCGCCGCGTGCACGTTCGCACCACGGCCTACACCGCGCGCGAACCGGGCGGCACGCGCAACGCCATCGGCCGTTTGCTCTCCGGGAATCGCGTCATGAGCGCGGCGTCCGATTGGTCGCGTTTCCCCCTCGGCACGCGTTTTCGCATTGTCGGAACCAGCGAGGAATACGAAATCGACGACTACGGCGGCGCCTTGATCGGGACGAATACGATTGACCTTTATAAAACGAGCACGTTGCAAATGCGACGCTGGGGCGTGCGCCACGTCGATATCGACATTCTCAAGTGGGGTTCGGAGGAAGAGAGCTTGAAGATGCTGGCCGGGCGCGGCCGGCACGCGCATGTGCGACGCATGATGGCGGCGTTGAACAAGAAAAATACTGCGCCGCCGCAGAGCGCGCAGTAGGCGCTTTCACGCATGAGAGTGCTGGTTGTCGGCGGCGCGGGTTACATCGGCAGTATTTGCTCGGAGCTGCTGCTCGATGAAGGGCACGCGGTCGCGATTTTCGATAACCTGAGCGAAGGTCATCGCGCCGCTATTGATGCGCGCGCGGAATTTTTCGAAGGCGACCTCGCCGACCAGCGGATCATAGCCGACGCGATCACGCGCTTCCGGCCGGAGGCGGTGATGCATTTTGCCGCCAACGCGCTCGTCGGCGAATCGATGGAAAACCCGTCGAAGTATTTTCGCAACAATGTCGCGCACGGATTGAACCTGCTCGACGCCATGGTCGCCGCGAAAGCCGAGCGGCTCGTTTTCTCATCGACCTGCGCCACCTTCGGGCCGCCCGAGCGCGTGCCGATCGATGAGGAAACGCCGCAGCGTCCCATCAATCCTTACGGCGAATCGAAGCTCGCATTCGAGCGCATCCTGCGCTGGTACGACGTCATTCACGGGTTGAAATTTGTTTCGCTTCGCTACTTCAACGCCGCCGGCGCGTCGGAAAAATTTGGAGAAGATCACCGCTGCGAGACGCATTTGATTCCGAACGTGCTCAAGGTTGCGCTTGGCCAAAAGGCGCACGTTGAGATTTTCGGCACTGATTACGAC
This sequence comes from Verrucomicrobiota bacterium, assembly GCA_030854105.1. Classification (GTDB taxonomy): domain Bacteria; phylum Verrucomicrobiota; class Verrucomicrobiia; order Chthoniobacterales; family UBA10450; genus AV69. The sequence continues at coordinate 14,630 of JALYTV010000015.1, forward strand.
ACGCCGGATGGCACCTGCATCCGCGATTACATTCACATTCTCGATCTTTCGCGCGCGCACATTCTCGCGCTCGGTGCGACAACCAGCGCGTTCTACAATCTCGGGACGGGCGGCGGCACCAGTGTGCGCGAGATTATCGAGAGCTGTCGCAAAATCACCGGCCACAAAATTCCTGTGCTCGAAAAACCGCGCCGCCCGGGCGATCCGCCGCGGTTGATCGCGTCGTCTAAGAAAATAAAAAGCGCGCTCGGCTGGCAGCCGCAACTTCAATCAGCCGACACGATCATCGCGAGCGCATGGCGCTGGCATCAGAAATTCCCGCACGGCTACGGTGATTGACCGATGGTTTTGCACGCGGCGGGCGATACCCCGCCACGCCGATGTTCAGACACGACTGACAAAAAAAAGCGCCCGCCGGCGAACCGGCGAGCGCAGTTTGAATCAACTAAAGCCTGCTAGTGCTTTTCCGTCGTCGTGGTGGTGGTGGTCTCTTTCGTGATTTCGGTCAGCGGTTTCTCGACCGTAATTTTCGAAATGACCATGCGATCGCCTTCCTTCATGTAGGTGTATTTCACCGGAAGGTCAGGACGCAGGAGTTTCATGTCCACCGTCGCACCGGTCGGATCCACGACGGTGGTGCTCTTCGAGTAGTAGTAACGCGTCGGCTCGCCCGCTTCGCCGCGCAGCATGATGTAATCGCTGCCAGGGCTGTAGGTGGTGATCACGCCCGAGCCGTCCATGGTGGAGGTGCTGGTGGTTGTGCTCACGCCGCCAGCTCCGACGCTAGTGGTAGTTTCCTTGGTGGTCTGGGCGAAAGCCGAGCTCAGGGCCAAAGCGCTGCCCGCGGTGACTGCCAGTAATTTCATTAAACGTGTTTGTTTCATATTTGTCCTTTTCTGTAGTTAAACGGATGCTCTCCGTCGTGCTGTCCTCTGACTTTCCCAGAACAGAGTTTATTCAAATGACACTCTCAATTCGGGCGCGACCGGGAGGTTGGTTGCCTTTCGGGATAGGTTCGCGAGGCGCCTCCTAAATTTTTTCCGCTGTTGAACATGCAAACTTTGCCCGGTTTTCGCGATTTCCTGCCCGCTGCTTGCGCGCAGCGAAATTATATTTTTGCCAAATGGCGCGAAGTCGCGCGCCGCTACGGCTTCGTCGAGTGGGATGGTCCCATGCTCGAGCCGACCGGGCTGTATCGGAAGAAAAGCGGAGACGAAATCGTGCGCCAGCTTTTTAACTTCACCGACAAAGGCGATCGCGAAGTCGCGCTGCGTCCCGAGCTCACGCCGACGCTCGCGCGGGTGGTGGCCGCGCACGAACGCAGCTTTCGCAAGCCGCTCAAGTGGTTCGCGATTCCGCAATGTTTTCGCTACGAGAAACAGCAGCGTGGAAGATTGCGCGAACATTTCCAGCTCAACTGCGATCTCATCGGCGACGCGTCGCCCGCGGCCGACGCCGAGCTGATCGCGCTGGCTATCGATCTGGTGCGCGGCTTTGGTTTCACCGCGAACGACGTTGTCGTGCGCGTGAGCGATCGCGGATTCTGGATCGATTTTCTTAAACAGCACGATGTGCCGCCGGCACGCTTCGAAGAAATTTTGCAAACGATCGACAAGAGCGAACGCGAGCCGCGCGAGAAAACGGCCGAGAAGCTGGGAGCGTTAGCCGACCCGATCTTCGCCGCCTTCGATCATGGCGGCGAGAGCGCGAAGCTGAGCGCGATCATGCAAGACTTGCGCGCGCGCGGGCTCGAAGATTTTGCGAAAATCGATCTGCGCATCGTGCGCGGCCTTGCCTACTACACCGGCGTCGTCTTCGAAGTGTTTGATCGCGGCGGAAAATTTCGCGCGATCGCGGGCGGCGGCCGCTACGACAATCTCATCGCGCAATTGAGCGACGGTGCCGCCTCGTTGCCGGCGGTCGGTTTCGCTCTCGGTGACGTCGTCCTCGGCGAAATGATTCAGGCCAATGCGACGACGAAGGCGCAAATGGAAGCCGCGCTCAAGAACGAAGGCAGCGCGGAAGTTTTTTGCGTGATCGCGAAGGAGGAGCGGCGCGGCGATGCGCTCGCGCTCGTGCAACAACTGCGCGAAGCCGGCTGGCGCACCGATTACCCGATCGCGTCGGCTAAGATTCCCAAGCAATTCCAGGCCGCGGAACAAATCGGCGCGCGCTACGCTGTTTTGCTCGGCGACGAATGGCCGCAGGTCGCGCTTAAGAATCTCGCCACCGGCGAGCAGACGCTGGTCGCGCGCGCAGAGCTGCTTGCGCATCTCGCGCGATGACTCAGCTTCTCAGCCCTCTTTCATGAGCGCTTACCGCACGCACCACTGTAACCAGCTTCGCCAAGCCGACATCGGCCGCGAAGCCATGCTCGCCGGCTGGGTGCATTCGCGGCGCGATCACGGTGGCGTCATTTTCATCGACCTGCGCGATCGCGAAGGTTTAACGCAGGTCGTTTTTCGCCCGGAAGAACACGCCGAGGTCGCGCACCAGGCGCACGATTTGCGCAGCGAAGACGTCATCAGCGTGAGCGGCACCGTGCGCGCGCGCTTGCCGGAGACGGAAAACCCGAAGCTCTCCACGGGTGCGATCGAGATTGTAGCCAGCGCGCTCACGGTTTTGAATCGCGCCGAAAATCTTCCGTTCCCCCTCGACGCCGAGATTCACAACGAAGATTTGCGGCTCACGCATCGCTATTTCGATCTGCGCCGGCCGCAGCTCGCGCGCAATTTGCGCACCCGTCATCGTGTTACCCAGGCGACGCGTTCTTATCTCGACGCGCAGGGTTTTGTGGAAATCGAGACGCCCATTCTCTCGAAGAGCACGCCAGAGGGCGCGCGCGATTTTCTCGTGCCCAGTCGGCTCGCGCCGGGAAAATTTTACGCGTTGCCGCAGGCGCCGCAGCAATACAAGCAACTGCTCATGGTCGCGGGCGTTGAAAAATATTTCCAGATCGCGAAATGTTTTCGCGATGAAGATTTGCGCGCCGATCGTCAGCCGGAATTTTCGCAGATCGATATCGAAGCGTCCTTCGTGCGACCCGACGACATTTACGCGTTGACGGAGGGCTTGCTCGCGGCGGTGTTCCGCGCGACGCACGGAGTTGAGATTCCGACGCCGTTTCCGCGGCTCACGTATCACGAAGCGATCAGCAATTTCGGCAGCGATAAGCCGGATCGCCGTTTCGGCATGCGGATCGTCGATCTCGGCGACGTTTTCGGCGCGAGCCAGTTCAAAGTTTTTCGCAGCGCGCTGGATAACGGCGGGGTGGTGAAAGCGATCAACGCGAAAAAATTTGCCGGCATCACCATCGGGCAGGTTGATGAGCTGACGGCGATGGCGAAAAACTTCGGCGCCAAAGGGCTCGCCTTCATCAAGGTCGAGAACGGCGAATGGAAATCGCCCATCGTGAAATTTTTCAGCGACGCCGAGAAAGCGAGCCTACACGCGAAGCTCGAAGTGGAAGAGGGCGATTGTCTGTTCTTCGCCGCTGATCAATGGGCAATCGCGTGCGAAGTGCTCGGTCGCATTCGATTGCGCGTCGCCGAAATCCAGAAGCTGACGGCGAACACCGAGCAGCTCGATTTTCTCTGGGTCACAGACTTCCCGCTCATGCAATTCAGCGCGGAGGAGAACAAGTGGAACGCGGTGCATCATCCGTTCACGCGCCCGAAGGCAGAAGATTTGCCGCTGCTAGCGGCGGCAAAATTCGGCGAGATTCGCGCGGAAGCGTACGACATCGTGCTCAACGGGGTCGAAGTCGGCGGCGGCAGCATTCGCGTGCACGAGCCGGAGCTACAGGCGCAACTGTTCACTGCCTATGGCATCGGCGAGAGCGAGCAGCAGGAGATGTTCGGGCATTTGCTGCGCGCGTTTCGCACCGGCGCGCCACCGCACGGCGGTATCGCGTTCGGACTCGATCGCCTCGTCATGCTTATTTGCGGCGAGGAAAGCATCCGTGAAGTGATGGCGTTCCCGAAGAATAATCGCGGCCAGGATTTGATGTCGCAATCGCCGAACGAAGTGGATGCGCGGCAACTGCGCGACCTCCGCCTTAAGTTAACAGAAGAAAAAAAGGCTAATTAGTTTGCAGGCCTGCTGCGGTTGGCTCGTCTCTCGCACCATTCCCAACGTGCGCCTCGGCGGCGGCGATCTGGCTCGGCGGTGTCGGGAAGAGGACACTGATGGCGAAGGTGACGACGCAGCCGACAAAGATAAACCACGGCCAGGAAATGGCAGGCCACCACGCGGGCATGAACCATCCGAAATCCCAATTAGCGTGCACAAATTGACCATGGAAAAGCGCGCCGAAATTGAAAGCCGGGAAGGAAACTTTGCAGAGCACAAGCACCGACATGATGCCGACAAGCATCGCGATCACGTTGCTGCTATCGCGCCCACGCCGGCGAGTGAGCATGCCGACGAGGAAGACCGCGAGCAACGCGCCATAGGTGTAACCGAGGATGCCAATGGCGATGGGGATGATGGTAAGCTTGGCGTCTTGCAAAACGGCGTTCGCCGCCATGGTCGCGACCAACACCATGAGCACCCCAAAGACAGCGGTGGCGATGCGCGCGGCGCGGATGGCCTGGCGGTCAGACGCGCCCGGATTGATGTAAGGAAAATAAAAATCCTTCGTGAAACTGGTCGCGAGCGCATTCAAGGCAGCGGAGGTCGAGCCCATCATGGTCGCGAAGACACCGGCCACGATGAGGCCGCGAAAGACCACCGGCATTTCATGCACGATGTAGTAGCCGAAGATTTCGTTGTCGGCGGTGGGCGGAGTTTTGCTGGGAACGACACCGTAGAAAACCGAGAGCAAAATGCCCACCGTGAGGAACGACGCCGCGATGGGCAGATCCATGATGCCGCTGAGAATCAGTGACAGCTGCGATTTCCGGTAGTTCGGCGCGGTCAACATGCGCTGCACCATGTCTTGATCGGTGCCGTGAGTGGCCATCGTTACCATGGTGGAACCGATGAAGGCGGCGAAGAGTGTGTAGGGTTCTTCGAACATCGCCTTCAACGCCTGACCGAACGGCAGATGCGTATCCCATCCTGTCTGGATGAACTTGATGTGATCCCAGCCGCCGAGGTTTTGGGTCACAGTCGCCATGCCGCCTGGGATGCTGCGGAGCAGTAAAAAAATCGCAAAAATGACCGAGCTAAACATGAGGACCGCCTGGATGAGATCGGTCCAGACGACCGCCTTAATCCCACCCACGGCGGTGTAAATCGTCGTGATGAAGGTGACGAAAATAATTCCCCAGACGTAGGTGTTGAGAGTGATCGCCAGGGTCGGAAAGAGATAACGCCAGATCACCACCATGATGGCGCCGCCGAGATAGAGACGAACGCCAATCCCGAGGACGCGGGTGAAGAGGAATATCCCGCTGGCCATGTTTTTCGTCTTCGTCCCGAAACGAATGGTGAGAAATTCGTAAATGCTCTGCACGCGATACGCGTAGTACGGCTTGATAAAAGTGAACGCGACGATGACCCGGGCGAGGATCGTGCCGATAACGAGCTGGCCATAAAAGTAGGCGCGTGTTTTGAATCCTTCAGCCGGAACGCCCAAAAACGTGGCCGCGCTCGTTTCCGCGGCGACGATGGAGGCCAGCACGGCCCACCACGGAATCGAACGCGAGCCGAGCGAGAAATCCTCCAGGTTTCGGTTCCGCCGGCCGGCCCAAAGCCCGAGCGCGACGATGCCGAAGAAGTAGAAGAGCAGGACGCAGGTGTCGATGACGAGGCGGGCGTTCATGAGTCGCGGCTATTAAGCCACGGATGCACACGGATGGAACACGGATTTTTTTCTGACGTGATCGCGCTGTCTATGATCCGGTCGTGTTAATCTGTGCGCGAAATGAAACTGATCGCGGCGCCGGATTTCGATCTCGCGAAGACGCTGGCGTCCGGCCAGGTGTTTCATTGGGAACCGGAAGGCGCGGGGTTCATCGGCGCGATCGATGAGCGCGCTGTCTATGTGGAGCAGCGCGGCGATGCGCTGCGAATTGCCGAAGGCAGGATGCCTTCGGCGGCACGCAGGATGCGTGCGCTCCCGCGGATTGTAGCCCGTTATTTCGCGCTCGATCATCCGCTCGCGGAAATTTGCGCGAGTTTTCCATTAGATGACACGATGTCGGTCGCGAACAAATTCTGCCGCGGGCTGCGGATTTTGCGGCAACCGCGCTGGGAATGCCTGGCGACATTCATTTGCTCTTCCATGAAACAGGTGGCGCACATCCGGCAGATTTCGCTGAAGCTGCGCGAGCGTTTCGGCGAACGACGCGAGATCGCTGGGCGCGTCGTCCACACCTTTCCGGGATCGAGTCGGCTGGCGCAGGCGAGCGAGGCGGAACTGCGCGGCTGCGGGCTCGGTTATCGCGCGAAGAATTTGCGCGCATCGGCGGCGCTGGTCGCGAGTGGCGCGGCCGATCTCGAAGCGTTTGTCAGCCTACCCGATCACGAATTGCAGGCGCGTCTGTGCGAATTGCCGGGGGTCGGCGCAAAGGTGGCAAATTGCGCGATGCTCTTCGCCTACGAGCGGATCAGCGCCTTTCCCATCGACGTGTGGATCGAACGCGTTTTGCGCACGCACTATTTTCCGCGCCGACGCAAAGTGAGCGCAAAAGAGCTGGCCACCTTCGCCGCGACCTATTTCGGCGCGCACGGCGGCTATGCCCAGCAGTATCTTTTTCACCACGCGCGTTTGAGCAGGCGGCGTCCGTGATTTGTCTGGAATGAGTGATACTTTCGCCGACATGTCTGGCGTCGGGGTAAGGCATTGTTTTCATGGAACGTAGACGCGAACGGCGAAAAATTTTATGGGCGGTGCTGGCGTCGATTCTTCTGCATTTCGCCATCGGCATTTCGCTCGCGTCCTTCGGCGACAAGCTGACGCCGCCGCCGCCGCCAGATGACGACAAGCCGATCGAGCTGACGATCGTCGACCTCGCGCCGCCGCCGCCGGTCACGCCCAAGAACGCGCCGTTTATCGACACGCCCGAGAATCGCGCGACGAAAGAAGAGCCAAAAGAGAAGACGTTCGAGTCGAACGCGAATTCCATCGCCGCGAGCGAGCTGCCCGCGCTGGGCGTTGCGCCGGTGCCGACGCAGCAGGGAAAGAATCGGCCGGAATTGGATTTCGCGAATGAGCGGCACGCGATCGGGTCGCCTGACGTTCGCTCGACGCCGGCGCCGAAAGCTCCGCCGACGGCAACGCCGAAGCCGAGCATCGCGCCGACACCAAGCGCCACGCCGAAAGCGACGCCAGAAATCAGTCCGACGCCGAACGACCAGTTAATGGCGATGTTCCGCGCCACGCCGCCGCCGACCATTCGCGCGCCGGACGAAGAGTTGCCATCCGCGACGCCGGAAGTCGCGGCAACACCGCGCCCCATGCCGGCGCAGCCGAGCAACCCGGCGTATCGCCGCGAAAAAGCCCGCAACATGATGCAGGGGAATATTTCAAATCGCGGCGTTCCTTCCGTGAATGCGATTGGCACGCCGCTCGGCCGCTATAACAAAATGCTGCAGGATACGATCGGGTCGCTCTGGTATCAGCAAGTCGATCGACAGCACGATATGGTTTCGGAAGGCACGGCGGTCGTGCATTTTACCGTTGGTCGTGACGGAAAGATTTCCGGGGTGAGACTGATTTCTAATTCGGCCGGCGAAGCGTTTGGCAACATCTGCCTGCAATCGGTGATCGACGCCAAGATGCCGCCGATTCCGGAAGACTTGGCAAACACCTTGCCGGACGAGGGATTAAGCGGAGACTTCAACTTCAGTTTATATGTTGATCAAAATATTAGGCGTTAGTCTGCTCCTGGCGGCGGTAAATCCGCTCAACGACGTGGTGAGTTTTTTGTATCGCGGCGGCATTTTCATGTGGCCACTGCTGATCTGTTCCATCGTGGCGGTCACGACGATTTTTCTGCGCGGCTTCGCGTTGCGTGAGAAAAAAGTGATGCCGCTGGTGGTGGAGAGCGAGATCGAGCGGCTCGTGCCTGGCGGCAGCGCGGAACGGCTGGCGCGTCTGGTCGAGCATGATGATTCGTCCCTGGCGCGCATCGTGAAAGTGGCGCTGCAACATCTGCGCGCGCCGCGCTCCGAGAATGTGGAAGCGGTGCAAACGCGCGCGCGTCACGAAATGGTGAACCTCGAGAAAGGGCTGATCGTGCTGGAAGTGATCGTCGGCATCGCGCCGCTGCTCGGTTTGATCGGCGCCGTCTCCGGTCTGGTGCACGTTTTCTCGAGTCTCGGTTTGAGCGGCGGCTCTTCGGACACGGCCAAGATCGCGCTCGGTATTTCCGAAGCGTTGAATGCCACCGTTTTCGGTCTTTCCATTGCGGTGCCAACGCTGGTCGGTTTCAGTTATTTCTCCAAGAAGGTCGAAGTGATGTCGGTGGAAATGGAAACGCTCGTAGTCGAGCTGATTTCCAAGTGCTATTTCGGTCGGACAGCTGAAGCCGCGCCAGGCCGGGTCATGCCGCGCGCGCCGGTCACTTCGGCTTAACGCGGAACGATGAAGTTTGCTGTTCGCACGCGCCGCGCGCCGACGATCATCATCGTCTCGCTGGTCGATATTCTTACTATTCTCCTCATTTTTTTCGTGGTCTCCACCACGTTCAAAAAGGATCAGCCGTCGGTGAAGATCAATTTGCCGGAATCGAAAACGTCGACCAACGCGCCGGCTGAGATCGAGCACGTAGTTGTCAGCGTTGATGCCGACGACGTGCTGAAGATCGATGGCCGGACGGTGGACGTCGACGCGCTGCAAACCAGCGTGAAAGATTTACCGGCCGATAAGAGATCGTCGCTCGTTTTGCAGGCGGACAAGAAGGCGACGTTCGGCGTCATCATCAAAGTGATGGACGCGCTGAAGCTGGCGGGCGTGCGGAATTTGCCGGCGTTTACCAAAGAGCCAGGGCGGTGAGATTACCGATCGTTAAATACGGCGATGCGCGGCTGCGGGCGAAGGGCAAGCGCGTCGGCAAAATAGACGACACGATCCGCGCGCTCGCGGAAAATATGCTTGAGACCATGCGCGCCGCGCGCGGCGTCGGCCTCGCCGCGCAACAGATCGGCCACGCGCTCCAGCTTACCGTGATCGACGTTACCGAAGTGGAAGATTTGCCGAGCACGATGGCGCTCAATGGTCGCGAGGTCGATCCCCGCGAGCACATGCCCCTGGTGTTGATCAATCCGGAGATCGAGATGGGCCCGGAGCGAATTGTCGCGCTGGAAGGTTGCCTCAGTTTTCCGGAAATCACCGCCGACATCGAGCGCGCGGAGTGGTCGAAGGTGAAAGCGATGGCGCTCGATGGCGAGCCTGTGGAAATTGAAGCGACCGGGTTACTCGCGCGCGCGCTCCAGCATGAGATCGACCATCTCCACGGCGTGCTCTTCATCGATCGCATGAACTCGGCGGCGAAAGCGAGCGTGAGCAGTCGCCTGAAAAAACTGAAGCGCGAGACGGAAGCCGGCGGTTAGGCCATTCCATTCGCAGTCGAGGAATCCGTTACTCTCGAGTTTCGCGACGGGATCCCTCGTCTTTCGCTCGGGATGACACCGCTCTCCGGCTAGAGCGATTTATAATCGACCGTGATGGTGCGGAAAGTGTGCGGCGGTTTCTCCGCCGAAAAATAGAACAGCTCCAGCATGGTGGTGCCGACCATCCATTGGTAGCCGACCAGGGTTTGGATAACGTCGGTATCGTTGTCACGCGTGCGCGAGACGAGCTTGCCGGTGCCGTACTTGCCGTCGAAATAGCGCCGCACCGTGCCCATCCGTTCGTTGTAACGCTCGATCGACCAATCCGGGTATTCGTATTGCAGCTCCACTTCCATCAGTTTTTCGCTTTTAAAAGTGAACACGGTGCGTTGCAAACCATATTGCACCAGGCCTTCGACCGTCCAGACGAGACGCGTGCCCTCTTGTTTGCGGTCGACGATTCTTGCTTTCGCGCCGCCGAGCACGAGTTCGACGCGTTTGATGCCGTCGCCCCAGCGAAAGCCGAAGGGGGGCAGCAAATCGTTCAGCGCCCAGGCTTGGCTCGCCGCCGTCAGGAACACCAGCAGAGCGACGACGCGACTCATTCGCTGCCGAAATTATAGACTTCGCGGCGGCGCAGCAGTTGGTCGGAAACCGCCTGCAGCAGCCGAAAATGGCGCGGGCCATTCACAAACGCCGCCAGCGCTTCGTTGTCCTTGAACACCATCACGAGTCCGACGTCGTACGGTGGTTCGATGCCGCGGCGCGCGACCGGCAGAGCGCGGCCGACGCGCAATTCCTTCAGCCCGCGCACGCGGCGCAAAGTTTTGGAAGCGCGCATAATCACATTTTGATCCGCGACATTGCCCGGCCGCTTCAGCCAAAAGAGAACGACGTGGGTCACTTCGCCCGTCTTCGCCTGCGCCGGCTGCGGCGCGAATCCGATCATAGACAGCGCGATCACCAGAGCGAAGCAGAGCCGGCGCGCTCTGCCGGAAAGGCGTCGCGACGCTGTTTTTTGAGAAAAAACGCTCATGGCTGGACGGGCATGATCGCTCAAAACCGCGCGCGGGGCACCAAAATTCAAGGCGGACGAAAGCAATCGCGCGGGCGAGGAAACGAATTGCCTTGGGAGAAAAATTGATCGGTTCAGAACGATTTTTTCGTCAAGTTTTTTCGGGCGCACGTTCAAAAATAATCTTCCGGTTTTTGCTTGTCGATTTTTGGAACCGTTTCTAATCTCCAGCCCGCTGGCAGGGAGCAAAGGAACCCGCGGTGTGAATAAAGTGTGAACAGTTTTCAGCAAATTCGTAACCTTCCCAAGACCGCCGACCGCCCGCAGGTCGCGCTTGCGCCTGTTCCCGTCTTGGGCGTGGCCGCTGCGACCGGTGATCGTCCGCACGCAAATCGCGATTTTCCCTCTGGAAACGCTGTTTTCCAGCGCGTGGAATCTTCAATTTTTGAATTTGTCCTCCCGGGTGCGAGCGAAAACGCTGCCCAGCCAATCCTCGTTTGCACGAGGGAAACCCGCGGCGGAAGCGCCATATTTTCCTGTTAACAAGTCGTATGCCTGAGAAGAATTCGAAGCTTTGGGAGAAGGTGTCGTCGGCGCTCAAGCCGCAGGTGAGCGCGGACACCTACAAGCGCTGGTTCTCGGCGATGGAATTGATGCATTTGGATGACGACGAGATCGTCGTCTCGGTGCCGAACAATATTTATCAATTCTGGATCGAGAGTAATCACATGGCCGCGTTGCAGACGGCGATCATCGAAGGTTTGGGCGAGCCGCGCCGCGTCCGTTTCCAAACCGTGGGCGGTGATGGCCTCGAGGAAACGACGCGCGCGCCCATCGATCTTCCGAAAATGGAAGAACCGGCGAGCACGAAGCCGTCCGGTCCGCCATTGAATCCGCGCAACACCTTCGAGTCGTTCGTCGTCGGCCCGAACAATCAGATCGCGCACGCGGCCAGCCTCGCCGTCGCGCAAGCGCCCGCGCGCACCTACAATCCGCTCTTTGTTTACGGCGGCGTCGGTCTCGGTAAAACGCACCTCATGCAGGCGATCGGCCAGTACGTCTGGCTGAAAAAGAAAAACGCCAAAGTGATGTATCTCTCGAGCGAGCAATTCATCAACGAATTCATCGACGCCATCCAGCACAATACGCTGGTGAAATTCCGCAAACGTTACCGGCAAGCCGATCTCCTTTTGATCGACGATATCCAATTTCTCGGCGGCAAAGAACGCTCGCAGGAAGAATTCTTCCACACTTTCAACACGCTCTTCGACGGCCATAAGCAGATCGTGCTGTCTAGCGACCGGCCGGCGTCGGAAATCGCGAATCTCGAGCATCGTCTCGTCTCGCGTTTCGAGTGGGGCCTGACCGCTGAGCTGCAGCCGCCCGACATCGAGACGCGCATGGCGATTCTGTTGAAAAAAGCGCACGCATTGCAGATCAAACTCGACGACAGCGTTTTCCAATTTCTCGCCAAGCGCATTCGCACCAACGTGCGGCGGCTCGAAGGCGCGCTCATGCGCGTCGCGTCGTTCGCCTCGCTCAGCGGCAAGGAGCTGACGCAGGAAACGATCGAGCAATTGCTCAAGGATATTCTCATCGAGGAACGCAAACAGACGATCTCGATCGAGCAGATTCAGCGCAAAGTGGCGGAATATTACGACGTGCGTCTGGCTGACATGACGAGCAAGCGCCGGCCGGCGAGCATCGCCTTCCCGCGCCAGGTAGCGATGTATCTCGCGCGCGAGTTAACCAAGTCGTCGCTCGCAGAAATCGGCGAGGCTTTCGGCGGGCGCGATCACGGCACGGTGCTGCACGCGTGCAAATTGGTGAAGAGAAAGATGAAGGACGAGGACAACGTGCGGCAGACGGTGTCGTTCATAGACAGCGCGCTCCAGCGTTGATTCGTGTTGCCGAAGGTTTTCGCAACCCTTACATCTTAATTCCGTAATGAAATTTAGCGTCACCAAGGAAAAGCTGCTCGAAGGTCTGCAACAGGTTCAAAACGTCGTCAGCACGCGCACGACGCTGCCGATTCTCTCGAACGTTCTGCTACAGGCACAAAGCGACGGCGTTCATCTCACCACCACCGACCTCGATGTCGGTGTGCGCGGCAGTTTCGAAGCGAAGGTGGACAAAGAGGGCGCGACGACGCTGCCGGCGCGCCGGCTCTTCAGTATTATTCGCGAGCTGCCTTCGAGCGAAATTTCTGTCGAGGTCGACAGCAAAAACGCTGCGTCCATCCGTAGCGGCCAGAGCTTTTTCAAAATCCTCGGGTTGCCGGAAGAGGAATTCCCGCCGTTGCCGAAATTCGATGACGCGAAAGTCGTCACCATGCGCCAGAAGGATTTGCGCGACGGCTTGCGTAAAACAGCCTACGCGATCTCGACCGATGAAACACGCTACGTGCTCAATGGCGTGCTCTTCAGCTTCAAGGAAAACAAACTCACGCTCGTCGCGACGGACGGGCGCCGGCTCGCCATGCTCGACATCGAGCTGGAATTCCCGCGCAGCCACGAAGCCGACATCATCGTGCCGACTAAGGCGGTCACGGAACTGGGCCGGTTGCTGACCGATGACGGCGATGTGAAAGTGAGCATCGGCAGCGGGCAGATCGCGTTCGATCTTAATAACACGCTGCTCGTCTCGAAGTTGATCGAGGGAAATTATCCGAACTACAAGCAGGTGATTCCGGCGGAGGCGAAGGAGCGCGTCACGCTCGAGCGCGAAACGTTTTTGAATTCGCTGCGGCGCGTTTCGTTGCTCGCGAGCGACAAGTCGAATTCGATCAAGCTGAATTTTTCCAAAAACAACATCGAGATCACCGCGAACACGCCGGAAGTCGGCGAAGCGAAGGAATCACTCGCGGTCGCGTACAAAGGCCGCGATTTCTCGATCGCGTTCAATCCGGAATTTCTTATGGCGCCGCTGCGCGCGCTTGGTGAGGACGAAGTGTTTCTCGATTTGATCGACGAGATGAGCCCGGGCGTGCTGAAAATTCAAACGCCGTTTCTCTACGTGCTGATGCCGATGCGCATCAGTTCCTGATCGAGCGCGGCGCTGACGGTTGCGAGATCGAGTCGGCTAAGATCGCCCTCTGCCGCGCGGAGGACTTTTTTGCCACGCGGCGCCCACACTGCGGGATTCGTCGGGCCAAAGAGCACGATGCACCGCGCACCAACGGCGGCGGCGTAATGCGAAACTCCGGAATCGTGCCCCACAAGGATCGTGTCGGCTAAAATCATGGCGAGTTCAGCCAGCGGCAGCGAGCAGCAATAGCCGACGCGATCACCGAAGCGATCGCGAAACAGCGCGGTCTGCTTTTCGTCCGCCTCGCCGCCGATGATCGTGATTGGTAACACGCGCGACAACAATCGCCCGGTCAGCGCGAGCCAGGAATCGATCGGCCAATTTTTGCGCGGACTCCCGCTGCCTGGATGCAGCGCGATGGAAAACGAAGACGTTCTTGCGACGGCCAGGTGCGGCGAGAAATTATGAATGGGAATGCCGAGCTCGCGCAACGGCGCGGCGAGTTGTTCGGTCGCGTGCGGCCCGCGGTCATCGATGATGGCCGGTGCGCGAAGAAACTGCGCGACGCCGCAGGCGCGGACGTTTCGCTCGAAGATGCGCTCTGGGTCGTGCACGTAGGAAATCACCAGATCGTGCTGTCCAAAATGCGATCGCCATTTTTCCGGGAGCGATGGCGACGAACCGAAAAACGGCGCGAGGCGGGGATCGTCGAGAAACATTTCGCCGTGGCTCAGTGGCGCGAGGGCGCGATTCGCGAGAATTTCGACGCGGAATGATGCGCGCAGCGCGTCGATGGCCGGCAGCGTGAGAATGAAATCGCCGAGCGCGCCGCCGCGAATGACGAGCGCGCTTTTCACTCAGCCGCGACTAGTAGGTCGTGAGCGCGAGCGTCACCAGCGTCGCGCCGTAAACGAAGACGAGGGCGACGAAAGCGACCCAGCGGGGCGCGGTCTTGCGCAGGAAAGCGATTTGATCGCGCAGGAGATATGGCATCGTCACCCAAAACAGACCGAGCACGATGAGCAGGTAGGCAAAGACGGTGAGCACGAGCCGGCTGTTTTCCGTTCGGAAAAAAGCGGCGTCGAGCATCGGTTCGGCGGCGAGCAACGCGAGAATGCCGAGCGCGCGCACGGCGAGAAATTCGTCGACGAACCGAATGGTGAGGAAAAATGCGATCGGCAGAAAGATTTCAAAGGGGCGCCGGAAAACGGCGAACTCGCCCATTTCCATGGTGGCGAGCAACCAGAAACTCCAGATGAGCGCGAGGCTTAGCAGCACGATGCCGGAAAGGCGGTGACGCGGAAACGCGGGCACGAGCGCGCGCGCGGCGCCGGAGGCGATGAGCCCGGCCGCGCCGAGCAAACAGAGGAGAATGCCGGTGACGAGCGCAGTGTTGGGCAACGAAAAGTGGTAGATCATGCGGGCGTCCCGTAAAGGCTGAAACCGTTCGCGCGTTCGACGCGCACGTCAAAGAGTTTGCCGATACGATCGGCGCCGCCTTCGAAGAGGACGATTTTGTTGGTGCCCGTGCGACCCATCAAACGCGCGGCGTTGGTTTTGCTCGGGCCTTCGCACAAAATTTCCGCGCGCGTGCCGACGAGTCGCTCATGGGCGCGGCGCGCGGAGGCGTTCACGACTTCGAGGAGATCGCGATTGCGATTTTCTTTTACATCTTCGTCAACCTGCTCGCTCATTGCGGCGGCGGGCGTTTCGCGGCGTGGCGAATAACGAAAGACGAAGGCGTTATCGAAATCGATGTCGGCGACGAGTGAGCGGGTCGCCTGATAATCGCTCTCGGTTTCGCCGGGGAAACCGACGATGACGTCGGTGGTGAGCGCGAGACCGGGACGCGCGGCACGAATTTTGCCGACGAGCTTGCGATATTTTTCGGCGGTGTAAGGGCGATGCATCGCTTTGAGAATGCGATCGGAACCGGATTGCAACGGCAGGTGGACGTGCTTCGCGAGCTTCGGCAAACGCGCGAACGCACCGATGAGATCGTCGCGGAAACCGATCGGGTGCGGCGACGTGAAGCGGAGACGCGCGAGGCCGTCGACATCGTGGACGGCTTCGAGCAATTGCACGAAGGGGCTTTTTTTGTAGCGGCGGTCTATAACCGCCGAAACGCTGGCATCGCTTTCCCTCCGGCGGTCATAGACCGCCGCTACAGCGGGGAACTCGTGGCGACCGTAGAGATTCACGATTTGGCCGAGCAACGTCACTTCCTTGACGCCGCGCGCAACGAGCGCGCGCACTTCCGTCACGATCTCAGCGATGGTGCGGCTGCGTTCGCTGCCGCGGGTACGCGGCACGATGCAAAACGTGCAGTGCATGTTGCAGCCTTGCATGATGGAAACGAACGCGGTCGCCTGCGCCGGCGCGAGCGCTTGTTCGTGAATGGTCGACTGCGAGCCGGTTTCTTCCGCGACGTCGACGATGGAAAAGCGCGGATCGTCCATGCGACGATGGCGCTTTTGCTCGAGCGCTTCGGTCACGTAGTCGGCCACGCGATGAAATTTCTGCGTGCCGACGACGAGATCGAGATGCGGCACTTCTTTGAGCAATGACGCGCCGCGAGCCTGCGCCATGCAGCCGAGAAATCCGAAAACGGTTTCTGGTTTCGCCTTCGCCATGCGACCGAGCATTCCCATTTTGCCCAGCGCTTTCTGGTCGGCCATATCGCGTACGCTGCAGGTGTTTAGCAGCACGATGTCGGCATCCGATTCACAGCCGACGCGCTCATACCCGCGCTCGATCAACGAATGCGCCACCTGCTCGGAGTCGCGCTCGTTCATCTGGCAGCCGTAGGTTTTGAGGTAGAACTTGGGCACGGCTCGCGAACGATACACGAACCCTCCTGCGACGCTATGGCCGCCGGCGTCAGGGAGTCGCAGGAGCGACGGGCGAGGCGGCTGCGGTCGCACCAGCGAAAAACGGTAGCCTTCGTAAACGGCGATGCCGTAAAAGAGCAGGTCCATCGCCCGGAACGAATCCATCATGATCGACGGCACTTTCGCGTAATCGATCGTGCTGAGCGCGGTGAAGATGCTGACGTGCTGGTTTTGCGCGAAATAACCGATGAGCGAGAGGAAATTTCCCAGCACGCAACCAAACAGCGCAAGGATGGCACCGACGTAACCGAAAACGGCAGTGGTGCCGCGACCGAAGCGCACGGCGTAGCCGACGAGGAAACCGACGCCGATGGCCATGAAGCCGATTTGATAATTTGTGCTGACTGTGACCGCCGCCCAGAGCACGCCGCCAATGATGGCGGCGACGAGGCCGGCGAGAACGGCAACGCCGAAGTGGGAGCGCATCGGCACCGGAGTTGCTTGCTCTACCGGGGCGATGGTGGCGTCATTCATAAAGTCGTTGGTTACCCGAAGTGAGAGCAAGTGGCGAGCCGGTTTCCATACTTTACCGGCGAGAGCGCGCTGGCTAATGATCGATGCGCGAATGAATTGCAGATTTCTGCTCGTTTTCCTGCTCGTGATGGCGCTCGTGCCGGCGCGCGCAGATAACGACCGGGTCAAGACTCGCGCGCAAGCGGAGACGTTGATCGCGACGCTCCATTTCCGCGAGGGCACGGTGCCGTTGCAGGGAAATATGGCGACCGTCAACGTGCCGCCGCAGATGCGATTCCTCGACGGCCCCGATGCGGCCAAGGTGGTTTACCAACTCTGGGGCAATCGTCGCGGACCCGACCCGCTCGGGGATGCTGGTGCCGGCCGATTGCAGCATGCTGTCGCCGGCATGCTGGGGCGTCATTATTACCTACGAAGAAGACGGCTACGTGCGATGACGACGCGCAGAAAATCAATTACGACAAGCTGCTGAAGGAAATGCAGGCCGGCGTGGCGAAGGAAAACAAAGAGCGCGAGCGCGCCGGCTATCAGACATTCGAGCTGGTCGGCTGGGCGGCGCATCCGCGCTACGATGCGGCCACGCACAAACTTTATTGGGCGAAAAATTTGCGCGTGAGCGATCCGCGCGAGGATACGCTCAACTACAACATTCGCATCCTTGGCCGCAAAGGAGTGCTGAATTTGAACGCCGTCGCGGGGATGTCGCAACTGTCGGAGATCGAGCAAAGCACGCCCACGCTGCTGGCCGCGATCGATTTTAACGCGGGCAATCGCTACGCGGATTTTAACGCCAGCTCGGGCGACAAGGTCGCGACTTACGGCATCGCGGCGCTGGTCGCCGGCGGGGTCGCGGCCAAAGTCGGCTTGTTCAAGGGCATCTGGATCGCGTTGCTGGCCGCGAAAAAATTCGTCATCATCGCGATCGCAGCCATCGGCACCTGGATTCGCAAGTTGACCGGGCGCGCGAAAGCAACGACCGCGCCACCCGCACCGTCGGTGTAAGCGGAAAGCGCACCTTTGCGCGCGTGAGTCATCTGCGGCATCATCCGCGCATGAGCGATCACGCGCCGGCCATTGGCATCATGGGGGGAAGCGGTCTGTACCAGATGGTGGGCGTGGAAAATCCCACCGAGCACAAGATCGAGACGCCGTTTGGTTCGCCTTCCGATGTGATCTTTGGCGGCACGATGGCGCGGCGCCGCGTTTATTTTTTGCCGCGGCACGCGCGTGGGCATCGCATTCTCCCGCACGAGCTGAATCATCGTGCGAACATCTGGGCGCTGCGCTCGCTCAACGTGCGCTGGATTATTTGCGTCACCGCCGTCGGCAGTCTGCAGGAAAAATATGCGCCGCGCGATGTGTTGCTGCCGTCGCAATTTTACGATCGCACCAGCCAGCGCGCGCAGCACACGTTTTTCGGCGAAGGCATCGCCGCGCATATTTCGTTTGGCGAACCGATCGCGCCGGCGTTGCGCTCGCTTCTGGCCGAGGCGGTCGCGGCCACCGGCGTGCGACTCCATAACGGAGGCACTTACGTGAACATGGATGGCCCGGCGTTTTCGACGAGAGCAGAATCGGAGTTCAATCGCCGGCAGGGCTTCGATGTGATTGGCATGACGAATTTGCCTGAGGCGAAACTCGCGCGCGAAGCCGAGATCGCGCTGGCTACGATGGCGATGATCACGGACTACGATTGCTGGAAGGTGGAGGATGAGCCGGTCTCGGCGCAGGCGGTATTCGGCCATTTGCTGGCCAACGCGGAGACGGCGAAAAAGGCGCTGGCGCTGGTTATTCCCAAAATTCCGACGCAACCGGACTGGCCGGAGCATAGCGCGCTCAAGATGGCGTTGACGACCGACCGGAAGCTCTGGCCCGCGGCGACGCTCGAAAAACTGCGGCCGTTGCTGGGCGCCTACATTGAGGCCGTGTAAATACCTCTTGCCAGCGGAAGCGGCAGTATAGTAATTATAAAGACGTTCGGCAAAACCTGCCCACAAGGAGTTCGAATATGAAGATCACGCTTACCTCAATCGCCCTCGCCGCCCTTCTTTCGGGCTGCGCCAGCACTCAGCAGTCGACCACGACGACCACCACGACGAAAAAGTCCACCACGGCTAACCAGTCGAAAGTGGCCAATCGCATCGCCATGGCGAATAACGACGAGCCCGCGCCTCCGGCCGAAGGCCCGCAAGACGCGCCTCCGGGACCGGGTCGCGATCCCATGCGCAATCCGGGCCTGGTGCCGACGCCGTTGCTGCGCGACTCGGCCGCTTCAGACACGCCCTGACGCCGCCAGAGCGCGCTGGTTGTTGATCGCGTTGGCTAACGACCGGATTTGTTCCGCGTCGTGCGCCGCTGTCACCGTCACCCGCAAGCGGGCGCGTCCGCGCGCCACGGTCGGGTAACGGATCGCGGGCACGAGAAATCCTGCCTGCAAGAGCGCGCGCGATAATTCCAGCGCAGCCGTTTCGTCGCCGACGAGTACGGGAATAATCGCGCTGGCCGGGTGACGCGACGGCGCGAGGAGATGGTGCGCGAGTGCAATGTTCCGCCAGAGCTGGTGTCGGAGCGCATCGCCCTCGTCGCCTTGCAGCAGATCGATCGCGGCGGTCGCGGCCGCGGCCAACGCTGGCGGCGGTGCGGTCGAGTAGATGAACGAGCGCGCACGATTGATGAGCCAGTCGATCAGATTGGCCGAGCCGCAGACGTAGCCACCGGCGACGCCGAGCGCTTTGCTCAAAGTGCCAAGATGAATATCGATCGCGTCGGCTAATTTTTCCTCGGCGGCCAAACCGCGGCCGCCATCGCCGATGACGCCGACGGCGTGCGCTTCGTCGAGCAACAGCAGCGCGCGAAAACGTTTTTTCAAATCGACGATCTCGCGCAGCGGCGCGCGATCGCCATCCATGGAAAAAACGGATTCGGTGACGACGACGATGCGCGCGTCGGGAAATTCGCGCCGGGCCCAGGCGAGATGGCTCTCGAGTTTGCCGAGATGATTGTGCGGGAAAACGCGCAAGGTCGCGCCGCTCAGTCGCGCGCCGTCGATGAGCGAAGCGTGCGCCAATTTATCCAGCACGATCACGTCCTGCTTGCCCGCGATGGCGGAGAGCGTGCCGACGGCGGCGGCGTAACCGCTGGAAAAAGTCAGCGCCGCCGGCGTGCGTTTCCACGCGGTCAGTGCGCGCTCGAGTTCGACATGCGGCGATTGGGTTCCGGAAATGAGCCGCGACGCGCCCGCGCCGACGCCGAATTGGTCGATCGCTTCCTTCGCCGCCGCGCGCAGACATGCGTCATTGGCGAGCCCGAGATAATCGTTCGATGAAAAATTGATCAGTTGTCTGCCGACGAGCTCAATCGTCGCGCCCTGCGCCGAACCGATCTCGCGCAGGCGGCGCAGCAGCGAAATCTCGCGCAGCTTCTGCAATTC
>JALYTV010000076.1 GCA_030854105.1 Verrucomicrobiota bacterium
GCGCCGCGGTTTCTTCGGCACCGTCGCCTTCGATTTTTGACGACCCGATCTTAGACAGCGCGATCTGCCAGCGCGGCAATCTTCTCGCGCGTGAGGCGGAAGACGGTCCACTCTTCCATCGGCGTGGCGCCGAGCTTTTTATAAAACTGGATGGCGGGCTCGTTCCAATCGAGCACCGCCCATTCCATCCGCCCGCAGCCGCGCGCGCACGCGATTTGCGCGAGCTTCACCAGCAACGCTTCGCCGTAACCGCGTCCGCGCGTCGCCGGTTTCACAAATAAATCTTCGAGATACAAACCGGGGCACCCGAGCCAGGTGGAGAAATTGAAAAAATAAACGGCGAAGCCAACCGCTTCTTCCCCAGCAAAAGCGAGCAGCACCTGCGCTGACGGATGCGCGCCGAAAAGAACTTCGCGCAATCCGTCTTCCGTCGCGACGACGTCGTTTGGTGCGCGCTCATACTCAGCGAGATCGCGGATCAACTGCAAAATCGCCGGAATGTCGCCCGCGCGCGCTTCGCGAATGAGAAAGGCATCAGTCATCGTTATTCGTGCATTTGATAATCAGCCGACGCGCTCTCGAACGAGCGGTCTCAGCCACTGGTCGGTGAAACGTTCGCCAGAGTCCAGCGCAGGCAGCGGCGGAAATTCCGCGCCGGCGTCACGCCCGCGCGAACGCATCCGTCTTGACAAAGCGGTCGGATAAAACCACATCGAAGCAACGCGCGTATGAAGACGAGCCTGAAAATGTTTGCTCTGCTCTGCCTGTGTCTCACGCCGCTCGCGCACGCGCAGGATTTGCCGAATCTCGTTGGCGACGTCGTCGATTATAATAAATTGCTGCCGCTGCTGCCGGATGCGCCGGCCGGTTGGACGGCGGACAAACCGCAGGGTTCCACCATGGACGCAGGCGGGACGAAGCTGACGAATGTGCACCGCGATTATCGCAAGGGCGACGGCGACAATGTGCCGTCGGTTTCGATCAGCATTCTCGATTCGGCGGCCAATCCCGATTACGTCGAGTCGACGACGGGCGCGTGGAATAACACCACCACTTCGACCGAAGGCTACACCAAGCCGGTCACGATCGGCGGCAGCCCGGGCTTCGAGACGTTCGAGAATGACGGGCAGCACGGCACGCTCTGGATTCTGGTGGCGAAGCGTTATTTTCTGCAGATCGAAACGCAGCATCAGGATGCGAGCGAATTGCAGGCTTGGGCGAAGCGCATCGATCTCGCGAAGCTCGCGGAAGTGAAGTAGAGCGCGTCGGCTGACGGTTGCTCAACCTCTCGGCGACGCACGCTTAGAAACGCACCGCGGGTCCGAGGACGGCGATGAAGATCGCTGACGAAAGCAATCCGCTGATGATCCAGCCGGGCGAAAACGGCGTCGCGAGGCGCAGCGACGGTATCCGTTTGCGAAGGGCAAAACCCACCCAAACGAGACCGAAAGCGCCGAGCGCTGACGGTAAAGCATCGCTCCAGATCACCCGCGCTCCCCTCGGATCGAAGATTGCGCCGGCAACCGCGAGAAGAGTCGCACTGAGCAACGCAACGATCGCAAATGCGTGCGGCGTCCAGCCCACCGCGAGCGCCGATTCGTGCGCCAGTTCCGCGCCGAGCAGACGCATCGCCGCGAGGTAGAGAACGACGCCAACGATCACGAGCCCGGCGCGCCAGCTCGCCGCCGGTTCGAGTCCAGCGATAACGAACGCCCAATCGCCTGCGTTGGCGACGCCTGATTTCACCATGTAGCCGACATTCCAGAACGCGGTGAAAGCAAAGAGCAGGCAGAGAAAGGTGCGCAGGTTTGGAGATTGCGGCGGCGCCCAAAGCAGCCACGCCAGCGCCAGAGCAGCAGCGAGCAATCCTCCCACTGGTCCCGCGCCGTCGACGATTCGCGAATGCACGCGGCGGTCCTGAAACGTAGTCGAGATCGAGACGACACGGCCACCCACCGCGAGACAGCCGCCGCCGTGTCCCATTCCTTCGTGGCTCACATCCGCCAGAAAAAATGCCGTGCAGGCGACTGCAACAAGCGTGGCAATTGATCCGACGTTCATTTCGTTCGGATATTGCCACCCGGAACCCGCATTCTCCAAGCCGGAAACAACGACTTTGGCCGGGGTCCGCTTCGCCTAGCCAAATTGCACGCGCTCCATCGCTTGCTCCGCGAGCGGAACGCGGTGAATCTCTGACTTCCGATGAATGCCGACGAAAAATCCATCGCCGAAGATTTACCACCGCCGCAGAGACCGAAGATGACCGATCTTGAACGCATCCGGCATTCCGCGGCGCATGTCCTTGCCACCGCGATTTTGAAAATCTGGCCGGAGGCACAATTCGCGGCCGGGCCACCAGTCGAGAATGGATTCTATTACGACGTCGAATTGCCGCATCGCATCACGCCGGAAGATTTTGACAAAATCGAAGCCGAGATGAAAAAGGAAACGAACGCGAACCGCACTTTCGAGCGCGTGGAAGTTTCGCGCGCGGAAGCGCTCGCTCTCGCGCACGCGGGCGAACTCGCGGCGCTCGGGCCGCGACCCGAGGCGAGCAAATTCAAGCTCGATATCATCGAACACATTCCTGAGAGCGAGAAGATCACGCTCTATCGCAACGGCGAATTCACCGATCTCTGCGCCGGCCCGCACGTCATGCGCACCGGGAATATCGGCGCGTTCAAGCTCACCCACGTCGCCAGCGCCTACTACAAAGGCGACGAGAAAAACCCGCAACTCCAGCGCATCTACGGCACCGCGTTCAAGAACAGGACGCAGATGGACGAATACTTCGCCATGCTCGAGGAAGCGAAGAAGCGCGACCATCGCAAGCTTGGGCGAGAGCTCGAGCTATTCACCTTCGACGACGACGTCGGCCCCGGCCTCCCGCTCTGGCTCCCACGCGGCGCCGCCATCATCGAGGAACTGGAAAAGCTGGCCAAGGAAACGGAGTTCGCTGCCGGCTATCAACGCGTCCGCACCCCGCACATCGCGCGGGAGAATCTGTATTTAACCAGCGGCCATCTTCCCTACTACGCGGACTCAATGTTCCCGCCGATGGAACTGAAACTCGATCCCGCGGAGGAAATTCGGTTACGAGAGGAGAAGAGCCGACTCGATTCCTGCGTCCAAGGCCTTCAGCAGATGGAGGACATGATCAAATCCGGCACTCTTACAACGACTCCTGAGTCGGAGGCGAAGGCGGGGAAATTACGCAGCGAAATTTTCAACCGCCGCACGGCTCTCGATAGCATCCTTTCGTTGAATCGCTACTACCTCAAGGCGATGAACTGCCCGCATCACCACAAGCTCTTCGCAGCGGTGCCGCACAGTTATCGCGACCTGCCCCTGCGCCTCGCCGAATATGGCACCAACTACCGCTACGAACAAAGCGGCGAACTCTTCGGCCTCATGCGGGTGCGTTCGCTCCAGATGAACGACGCCCACATCTACTGCACCGAAGAGCAGTTCGAAGAAGAATTCCGCGCCGTGAACGAAATGTATCTGAAGTATTTCAAAATCTTCGGGATCGAGAAATACGTCATGCGCTTCTCTACTCACGACCCGGCCAAGCTCGGCCAGAAATTCGTTGATAACCCCGAGCTCTGGGCCAAGACCGAGGACATGGTCCGCGGCGTCCTCCAGCGGTCTGGAATTAACTACATCGAAGTGCCTAACGAGGCCGCCTTCTACGGTCCAAAGATCGACGTCCAGGTCTGGAGCGCCATCGGCCGCGAATTCTCCATCGCCACCAACCAGGTCGACTTCGCCGTCCCGGAACGCTTCGGCCTGAAATACAAAACCCGCGACAACACCGAAGCCACCCCGCTCTGCATTCACCGCGCCCCGCTCGGCACGCACGAGCGCTTCATCGGCTTCCTGATCGAACATTACGCCGGCAACTTCCCGCTCTGGTTAAGTCCCGAGCAGGTCCGCATCCTCCCCATCGGCGACGAGCCCGCCTTGGTCGACTACGCCCGCGCCATCCAACAAGAGCTCCGCGCCCACGAAATCCGCGCCGAACTCGACGCCAGCAACGACCACATCAAAGCGAAAATCTCCGCCGCCGAGCAAATGAAAGTCCACACCATGCTCGTCATCGGCGGCCGCGATATGGAAGCGTCCGCCGTCAGCCTACGCGTTCACGGCCAGGGCAACCTCGGCGCCAAACCGCGCGACCAGGTCGTCGCGGACATTTTGCGAGCAATTCAGGAACGGCGCTCCGCCTGATCCGGAGATTCGCTCGCGAGACAAGCGTGGTCTGTTTCCGCGGCAGCATTGCCTTAATTTCCATCAATTCTTGCGCTCAGGTCGATCGCCTGGGCGAAAATCAACCTTCCGGGCCGACCCTTTTCCGGGGTTTGGGTTGTCCTCCGGTTTGTTTGCTGCATGCGGATGGCTGGCTGACCGAACGATGGTTTGGATAGTATCGGGCAGATTGGTAATGCCGCCGCCACTCCAGAGCTCAGGGAAAATCCGTTGCCCGATATCCGGGCGAGCATCGTAAAAAACGAGCAGCGCCGCAAAGAGCGCGGGAAAAATGTAGAAGCCATGGCGCCCGAAAATGATGAGCCCGAAAGAAAGCACGACATAAGTCGCGATCAAAGTGACCTGCGCCGCATACGCCGCCTTCGAGGTTCGCCGGTCTCCCGCCAGATCGCCCACGACCGGGCCTTCGTGCAGTGACGTGCCCCATTTCCCGACATTCGTCGTCGCTTCGAATCTAAGCTGAGCCCGCGCGCCGGTCACCAACGCCATGACGGCGGCGGAAATCCAGAAAGGTTTGCGCATGACAAGCGCGTGCCAATCCACGCCCGTCCACCAGCCGAAAATGAAGGCGGGAATCCCGAGCGGGAGCGAGAGAATTGCCGCCACGATACCGAGGAAAATTGCCCCCACCACCACCGCTGCTAAGCGCGAGATCAACCAGGTCGCGCGCGGATCCACCGTGGTCGGATCTTTGGCATCGCGCGCCGTTCCCACGATTAACATGAACCCGAGCGACAGATCGAACGCCGTCAGGAGCAGATAGCTCGTGCTGCTGCCGTGCGTGAGATAAAACGGCGTCAGCGGCAAAGCGTGCCGCACCACATCCACCGTGATCGCCTTCACGTGGTGCCAGCCAAATTGAAGGGTTACCACCGCTTCATTTGAGGCCGACACGGTCTGTTTCTAGACAAATGCGGACCGCGTCGCAATCCCGGAGTGATCTTCGCGGTCCTCGGGCGCGCTTTTCGGATTGCGCGAAGGCGTCTACGGACGATCCATAGGATCCTGCGAATCTTGCGGATCGATCTTCAAATGCTCCGGGGAACGCTCCCGCGCAGCCGAAGCGATCGCCCGATTAGCCGCCGCGCTCTTCGGCGGCTTCGAGCTTGCCACCCGAACTTCCGGGGGACACGCTGAAGCTTCCGAGCGCCCGTTTTATGCCCAATGCCGACCCGATTCCGCGTAGCGACAGCCTCTTTAGCAGCCAGTTAACGCTCTTTAAGAACATCTCAATCGTCGCTCGCGCTCATTTCCCAGCCCCTATAAATGATCCTTTCGCACTGGAGTAATGAGAACATTTCTCCCCCTGCTCGCCGTCGCCTTTAGTGGAGCGGCGTTTGCCACCGGCCTCGTCGGCGCACCCGAAATCGCGCGTCACGGAACCGAGGCCACCATTCGTTGGCAGACGGACGTAGCCTGCGGCACCCGGGTCAAGATTGCGCCGCACGCCACCGTGATCGAGCCGAGCGATCACACTCCCACCACCGCGCACTCGGCAAGAATCATAGCGTTGCAGCCCGGCGTGGCCTACCAGATTTCGCTCGGCACGGCGCGAAAATGGTTGGCGACACAAACGCTCGCCGCTGCCAACACGCCCACCACTCCACCGCCGCCTCTTGCGACCGCGACCCCGCAGCCGTCCGTCGCCGTGATCGCGTCGTCTGTGATCCGGCCGCCGGCGCGCCGCACCTGGGGCAATCCCGGTTCGCTGCCCGATCACTTCAACCGCCACGGCGGCGACTTCGGCGCGACGGATCCCGAAGATTACGCGCGCAAAGCCTGGGAATTCCAGCAGCAAGCGAAGCGCGAAGGATTCCCGGCGAAGCTCGATAGCGACGGCACGCTGCGCGTCTTCGATCCGAAAACAGGCGCGTTCGCCGCTTACAATCGCGACGGCACCACGAAAACGTTTTTCAAACCTGGCAGCCGCGATTATTTCGAGCGGCAGCCCGGTCGCTCGATCGATTTGAAAACGGGGAGATAAATGAAACACACGTGTCCGGTTTGTGGTTACCCGAAATTGAAAGAGCCCCCGCGCTCCACGTCCGGCGGCGGCTCCTATGAGATTTGTCCTAGCTGCGGCTTCCAATTCGGCGTCAGCGACGACGACGGCGGATTTACCTACGACACGTGGCGAGCGAGGTGGCGCAGCGAAGGCATGAAATGGTCGTCCACCGCAAAACCAACCGCGCACTGGGATCCAGTGGCACAGCTGGCCTCGTTGCACAATCAGTGACTAAGACGATCGCCGCACCCTCGGCGACCGTTTCATTCGCCCGGAGGGTATCACCGTGGGGAGATGAGTTGAAGTTTCTCCTCCAAGCGAGCCGTCCCGGTTTCTGGCTGACTTCCGTTTGGTTTTACCTTTTGCCTGTCGGCGGCGTTTTCGTTTTTAGTTCGTGGAAATTCTGGGTTGGCTGCTTTTACGTCACCTTTCCGCTCGGGCTTTTGATTTACGGCTGGAACGCACTTTTCTCTTCGGCGCGAAAGGCACCCCGAACCAGCTGCGCCGCCTGCCTCTGCGCATCGCGCTGGTGCAGCTGCCCTGCCTCGCGCTTTTTTACTGGCTGGAAGGCTGGCGTGTTTTGCCGTGGGCGGCGGCCCTAATTTTCTCGACCGCGATTTACAACTGGCCGCGTTACGGATTGAAAGCGCGACCACCGTTCGAGATCCTCAATCAAATTGGTTACCTTCTCGTTTTCGTGATCGCGAGCTGGCTCTGCAACGTACCCCAACTGCCGTGGTTCACGATGGTTTTCGGCGCTCTCTTCGCGATGCATTCGCATCTCTTCGGCGAAATTATGGACGTTGTCCCGGATCGGCTCGCGGGTCGGCGCACGACGGCGGGCGAAATCGGAATCGTGCACGCGAAGTTCCTCCTGGCAATTTGTCTGGCCATTGAAGCGATTATCGTGGGCTGGTTTTCTGCCGAAAAACTCCTGGCTGGTTTTCTGGCGCTGGCCGCGTGCTGGTTCGTAGCCGATGCGACGTTGTTGTGGCGCGATCGGCTTTACGAAACGTGGCAGATGCGCCTCTTCCTTCTCGGCTGGAACGTGATCGCACTGGCTACAATGCCGCTGGTGTGGTGGAGCGGCGGCCTAACGAGAGGAAGCGGCTGACGGCCCCGGCTGGATAAGGAGCTTCATCGCTTCGAGCAGCAGTGCTTCGGTTGCCGGTAACGGAGCGGAAGTTTCGAAATGGCCGGCATTCGGCACGAGCAGAATAACGGCGTGGTCGCCGGCTTTCGTTGCGGCCTCCGCATACGCTTTCACGCTTGCCGGATCGACGATGGGATCGCGCTCGCCTTGCACGAAAATTTGCGGCACGCCGAGTGGCAGTCGTTCCATCGGCGATGTCTGCGCGTAACGCTCAGGCACTTTGTCCGGGCCGCCACCGAGGAGCGGATCGACCGCGCCGTGACAACTAGCGGGCGGGCCGATGCGATATTGCGCGAGATCGGTGATGGCGGCGAGGCCGAGCACGCCGCGAATCGCGAGCGGGTCCTTCACGTAGAGCGCGCTATCTAACAGCAGCTTGCCGCGACTCGCGAGCCAGAGCGCGAGCTGTCCGCCCGCGGAATGTCCGGCGGCGAAAACGCGGTGCAGGTCGAGCGGCTGCGTCTTCGCCAATTCGCGGACGTAATCGGTCGCGTGCGCGACATCGAGAAATGTTCCCGGCCAACCGCCGCCGTCATTACCCAGGCGCCGGTATTCGATCGTCCAAGTCGCCACGCGGCGGTCAGTAAACCACGTCGCCAGCCGCGTGATGTATCCGTAGCTGAACTCCGCTTGCCAGCAACCGCCATGAATCAGCACGATCACCGGAAACGGGCCCGCGCCTTTCGGCACGCGCAGCTCGCCGAATTGCTGCGGGTCGGAGCCGTAGGCAAGATGTTTGGCCGTGGGCGGCAGCGGCAGTTGGTTGAGTTCCGGCCACGAAAGCATGTGGGCACGCAGGCTAAACGAGAGCGCGAAAAAGAGAAGCAACGTTAGCGATCTCATCCGCCGCCATCGTAAGGCAGCGAGCCGATCTGCTCCAAGCTTGGAAAACTTGCGTCCCGCGCCCGCGCCGTGAACGATGCGGGCAGATGTCCGATTTTTTCGCGCGTCAGGCACAACACATCCCGCATGGCGCGCGCTCCATCATCCTCACGTGCATTTACGGATTGCTCGCGGGCCTCGCTGCGGTGGTTTTTCAATTCACGATGAACGCGCTGTTTAACAACACGTTCGTCCGGCTCGCGCAATGCTCGGCTTCCACTTTCCTTGTCGGGAGCTTCGCGGTCATCGTCAGTACTTCCCTCGCGGTCGGGCTCATCCTCACCAAAATTTCCCCGGAAGCATCGGGCAGCGGCATTCCGCAGGTAAAAGCGGCGTTCTGGAAAGATTTCGGTTTCATCTCGTGGCGCGTCGTCATCGCCAAATTTTTTGGCGGCGTCCTCAGCGTCGGCGGCGGCTCGAGCCTCGGCCGCGAAGGACCGAGCGTGCAGTTGGCCAGCGGTCTCTCCTCGAATGTCGCCGGCATGTGCGGGGTCGCGAAACAAAAACGGCGCGGCGCTGCCGCTGCCGGTGCGGCCGCCGCCCTCGCTGCCGCCTTCAATACGCCGCTCGCAGCCATGACGTTTGTGCTTGAGGAAGTTATCGAAGATCTCAATAGCCGTCTGCTCGGCCGCGTCCTGCTCGCTTCCGTCATCGGCGCGCTGGTCGTGCACGGCGCCATCGGCGCGCAGCCGGCATTCCAGCTCGGCAGCGTCTCCTCTTCGACCTGGAAAATTTATTTACTCACGCCCGTGGTCGCGATCGTGGGCAGTTTGCTCGGCGTTCTCTTCCAGAAAGCGACGATGGCGATTCGATTGCGCCGCGATCGCATTCCGGTGCTCTCGCCCTGGATGCGACCGGCCATCGGCGGCGTCGTCACCTGGGCAATCGGGTCGGCTGTTTTCCTGAACACGCACAGCCTCGGCATTTTCTCGCTCGGTTACGTCGATCTCACCGCGGCGTTGCACGACAATCTGGCGTGGAAACTTGCCTTGATCCTGCTCGTGGGAAAACTGATCGCGACGACGGTGTGCTACGGCGCCGGCGGTTGCGGCGGCATTTTTTCACCTCTACTTTTTTTCGGCGGCATCAGCGGCTATTGCATCGCCGCGCTGCTCACGCCCTTTCTCCATTTCGACGCCGACGATCGCATCGTGCTGGCTGTGGTCGGAATGAGCGCCTGCCTCGGCGGCGTGGTGCGCGCGCCGGTCACCGGCATTCTCATCGTCTTCGAAATGACGCACGAGTTCAGCATCGTGCCGGCGCTCATGATCGGCGCGCTCATTAGCCAGGCGATCAGCCTGCGCTTTTGCCGGCACAGTTTCTACGACGAGATATTGATGCAAGATGGACACAAACTGGAGCACGTCGTGCCGCCGCGCGATCTCCGCAGCTGGCAACAGCTCCCTATCTCCGCCATCGCCACCTTCAATCCCGTCGCGGTTCCCGCCGGCGACAGCGCAGCGTTAGCCGACGCGCTCCGCCAGCATCCGTACCGCTTTTTCCCCGTCGTGCGCGACGACGTGCCGATCGGGATCGTCAGCCGCGCCGAAGCTCAATCCGCCCTCACCGCTGGTCGCGATTACCGCATGGAACCGATTGTCCTGGGCAAACCCTCGCAAACGGTGCGCGAGGTGCAATCGCTGCTCATCGAATCGATGACCGGCGTTGTGATTCTCGCCAGCACGCCGAACCAAAAAATGATCGCACTGGTGACGCTGCACGATCTGCTGCGCACCCAGGCCGCGGCCGCCGAATCCGGAGCATGAGTCGCCCCATGCCGTTGCGCGCTGCGCTCAAAAAATATTTTGGCTACGACGCCTTCCGGCCGTTGCAGGAGCAGATCATAGCCGACGCGCTCAGCGATAAAGACGTCTTCGCGCTGTTGCCGACAGGCGGCGGCAAATCGCTCTGCTTCCAATTGCCGGCGCTCTTGCGCGAAGGACTCACCATCGTCGTCTCGCCGCTCATCGCGCTGATGAAGGATCAAGTCGACGGCCTCCGCGCCAGCGGTATTGCCGCGACGTTTTTGAATTCCACGCTGGACGCTGCCGACGCGCGCACGCGATTGCACGGCCTGCATCGCAACGAATATCGCCTGCTCTACGTCGCGCCGGAGCGCTTGATGCTCGACGGTTTTCTCGAGCGCGCCCTCAATTGGAACATCGTGCAGTTCGCCGTCGACGAAGCGCATTGCATCAGCGAATGGGGCCACGATTTTCGCCCCGAATACCGGCAGCTCGGCAAGCTGCGCACGCATCTGCCAGACGTCCCGATCATGGCGCTCACCGCCACCGCCACCGAGCGCGTGCGCGAAGACATCGTCAAACATCTCAAGCTGCGCGATCCGCAATGTTACGTCGCCAGTTTCAATCGTCCGAATCTCACCTACCACGTCGCGCCCAAGACTTCCGCCTACGCGCAAACACTCGAGTTCATCCGCGCACGCCCGCACGACAGCGGCATCGTTTATTGCGCGAGTCGCAAAACGGCGGAACGGCTCGCTGAGAAATTGAATCGCGACGGCGTCACGGCGCGCGCCTATCACGCGGGCCTCGAGGCAAAGGAGCGCGCAAAAAATCAGGACGCGTTCCTGCGCGATGACGTGCGCGTGGTGACGGCGACGATCGCGTTCGGCATGGGCATCAACAAACCCAACGTGCGTTTCGTTATCCATCACGATCTGCCGAAGAACGTCGAAGGCTATTATCAGGAAACGGGCCGCGCGGGGCGCGACGGTTTGCCAAGCGATTGCCTCCTGCTCTTCAGCGCCGGCGACGTGGCGAAGCAGATTCGTTTTCTCGACGACAAATCCGAGCGCGAGGAAAAAATCGCGCGCGCGCAATTGCGCGAGATCGTGAGCTACGCGGAGACGCGCGCGTGTCGGCGCGCGACCCTGCTGCGCTATTTCGGGGAAGATTGGCCGCACGAGACCTGCGATAGTTGCGACAATTGCCTTGAGCCGCGCGAAACGTTCGACGGTACCATCGCCGCGCAAAAGCTCCTCTCGTGCATCCTGCGCGTGCGCCAGAAAAGCGGCTTCGCTTTCGGCCTGAACCACATCATCGTGATTTTGCTCGGCGGAAATACCGAGGCCATTCGCCAGCGCGGCCACGATCAGATTTCAACCTACGCGATCGGAAAAGAGCTCCCGCGCGAATCGTGGCAGGCGATCGGTCGCGAGCTGACGCGATTGGGATTGATCGCGATCGCGCCAGGAAAATTCGCCACCATCGAACTCACAGCCGACGGGCTCAGCGCGTTGAAGGAACGCCGCGCCATCACCTTGACGAAGCCGGCGGCGGTGAAAGCGAAGTCGCGACGGAAACGCGCCGGCGAGATTGAATGCGACGAAACGCTCTTCGAGCGTCTGCGCACCTTGCGCAGAAAGTTCGCCGACGAACGCAACGTCCCCGCCTACGTCATTTTCTCCGATGCCTCGCTCCGGGAAATGGCGCGCGTATTACCAACGACACTCGGCGATTTCGGAAACGTGGCCGGTGTCGGCCAGGCGAAGCTAAAAAGCTTCGGCCAGGAATTCGTCGACGAGATCAACTCATATCTGGCTTCCAAAAACTGAACCTTCGCTAGCTGCGCCGCCAGCGTCGGATTCCATGAAAATTGCAAGCGATGGGAAACGAAGGCGCGAGTCGTGCCGGAGCGCAGGCGATGGCGATTTCACGGCGCGGGCCCGCGCGGATTTTTCGCCGGCGCGTTCCTCGGGGGGCGCCGGCCACCGGCGTGCTTGTAGTAGCAGAGGCAGGATTGATTTTCGCGGGCGAGACGGTAGCCGATGACGATGGCGC
>JALYTV010000077.1 GCA_030854105.1 Verrucomicrobiota bacterium
CTATTCTCTCGGCGTTATCCTTTACGAATTGCTCACGGGTCAACGGCCCTACGCCATAGAAAAAGGAACCGCGGTCAGCGTCGCGCGGGCCATTGTGGAAACGATGCCGACCCGGCCGAGCAGCGTGCTCGCCAGGAAGCGCGAAGTGCAAAACAACGCCCGGCGGGACGGGCACCTGGTGCGGGGCGATATCGACAACATTGTGCTGAAAGCGTTGCGCAAAGAGCCGTCGCGCCGTTATGCATCGGTCGCCGGTTTTTCCGACGACATTCGTCGGCATTTGGAAGGTCGGCCGGTTTCGGCGCGGAGCGACACGCTTGGTTATCGCGCTGCTAAATTTGTTCGTCGCAATAAGGCTGCGGTTGCCGCGAGCGCGCTGGTTGTCGTTGCCATCGTGGCCGGCTTGATCATCGCGCTGCGGGAAGGGCAAGTGGCGCGGAGACAGCGCGATCTGGCGGAACGCGAGAAAGCCGTTGCCCAGAACACCAGTAATTTTCTACAGGAAATGCTCGGTGCCGCTGCTCCGGAAAAGCGTGGAGCGGATATCCGCGTTACTGATTTGATGAACGAAGCCTCGCAGCGTGCGCGGGAGCAAACCGCGACCAACCCCGAAGGAATGGCTGATGTGCTGACGACGTTGGGCAAGACTTACATCTCGCTCGGTCTCTACGCGCCCGCGGAAGCTGATCTTCGCGCGGCTCTTGCGGCCAGCATGCGTGCCAACGGCGAATCGAGTGCGACCACCGCGAACAGCCTCGGCTGGCTCGGGCTCGCGTTGGTGTATCAGGGCCAGGCGAAGGAAGGCGAAACCGTTTCGCGACGCGCGGTTGCGCTTCAACACCGGCTTCATCCGAGCGGGTCGGCTGAGGTTGGCGTCGCCGATTACAGTCTCGGCCTGAATTTAATCGCGAATGGCAAAACGAAGGAAGCGATTGCGACGTTGGAAGAAGCCGCTGACCTGATCGGCAAATTCCTCGGCAAAAACAACGGCTACTATATGGCGACGCTGACCGGTCTGGCTCGCGCCAAACACGTCGCCGGCGATCTTAATGGCGCGGAGCAACTTTACCGACGCGCGCTCGCGATCGGCGCGACGGTTGAAAGTCGTTACCGGATTTTTGCGGCGCAAGCGGCCGGTTACCTCGGGACTCTGCTGACCGACAAAAAGGAATACGACGAAGGCGAGCGACTGTTAAAGGAAAGCGAGCGCATCTACCGCGAGCTCCTGGGTGAGGGAAATTCCAATGGGGCTGCGATCGAAGCAAGTCTCGGGCGCCTTTATTTCGCGAAAGGCGATCTGCCCGCGGCCGCGGCCGCCTATCAACGCGCCTTCGTTCTCATTCCGAAATTTTTCCCGCCGGAGCAGTCAGTTTCATTGAATGCCAACGCGTTTTACGGCCTTACGCTCACGCGACTCGGTCGCGCGGCGGAAGGCGAGCCGTATCTGCGGCGCGCGCTCGAAACGCGCCGCAAGATTCTTCCCGCTGGCAATTTCTTGATCGCGTTGAGTGAAAGCGCGCTGGGCGAATGCTTGATGGCACAGCGGCGTGACGAGGAAGCAGCGCTATTGCTGCGAAGCGGATACGACACCCTGCAAAAGCAATTTGGGAACGACGACGCGCGCGTGATAGAAGCGCGCGCTCGATTGGAGAAATTGCGCGTCAGTAACACACCTGGCCGCTGATCAGCGTGAGAGATTGAAGTTGCCCGTGGTCGCTCGCGGGCACAATCTGCCAGCAGGTTTGCGATGTATTTGAAACGCTTTTTCGTCGAAGGACTCGCGCACGCTTCCTATCTCTTCGGCGCAGATGGTGCCGCGGCGGTAGTCGATCCGAAGCGCGATGTCGACGATTACATCGAAGCGGCGGCATGCGCCGGGCTTCGCATCGTCGCGATTTTCAACACTCACCCGCACGCCGATTTCGCCTCCGGTTTCCGCGAACTCGCCGAACGCACCGGCGCGCAAGTTTATGTCTCGCATTTGGCGCCCGCGCAATATGAACACGTCGATGCGCGCGACGGCGACCGCGTCCAGATCGGGTCGCTTGACGTCCAGTTGCTGGAAACGCCCGGGCATTCGCCCGATAGCTTGTCCTTTCTTGTCCGTGAAGACGGGAAGCCGGCGGCGATTTTTACCGGCGACTTGTTGTTCGTGAACGATGTCGGCCGTCCCGATCTACGCGACGCGGATGAGGATCCGAGCGCGCTGGCGGGCAAGCTTTACGATTCACTTTTCGAAAAAATACTGGCGTTGCCTGACGATGTGAAAGTTTATCCGTCGCACGGCGCAGGCTCGTTGTGCGGGCGCGCGATTTCCGAGGCGCCGTTCTCGCTCGTGGGGCATGAGCGAAAGCTGAACTGGGCGATGCAGATCAAAGATCGTGTGGAATTCGTCCGGCAAATGACGGCGAATCTCCCCGATCGACCGGCGTATTTTTCCTACGACGTCGATCTCAATTTAGTCGGCGCGCCGCCGCTTTCGTCGTTGCCCGCGCTGGCGGAGATGAACGAAGACCAAATCAAAAGCGCTGCGCGTGATGGTGCTTCGGTTGTCGACGTGCGCACGCCAGCGGAATTCGGCGCCGGACATTTGGCCGGGAGCGTCAACATCGGCGTCAGCAGTCCGTCGTTTTCGACCTGGATCGGATTCCTGATCGCGAGCGATAAGGAGATCGCGCTGGTGGTGAACGCGTCGGCTGACGCACGGAAAGCGCAGCTCGAGTTGGCGCGCATCGGATTCGATCGCGTCGCCGGTTACCTCATAGCCGACGCGATCTCGGAAAAGGGGACGCTGCCACAAATGAGCGTGCAGGAACTGAAGGGCGCCGATCACGCATCGCTGGTCCTGGATGTGCGGACGCCGACGGAATGGAAGAACGGCCACATCGAATCCGCGCAGCATGTGCCGCTTGCCAGTTTCGCGAAAGCGCTTCCGAAGCTGTCGCGTGATCGCTCTATCGCGATCATTTGCGGCAGCGGTTACCGCAGCTCGATTGCGAGCAGTCTGCTACGCGCCGCTGGTTACGAGAACGTCGCCAATGTCTCGGGAGGAATGACCGCTTACGAGGAAGCGCAATGAATTACGCGGATCAATTCTCCGTTAAAGAAGGCGCGCCGATTCGGCTGAGCGAGATCGATCCCAATTTTACCGACGCGAACGAAGATAAAAAATCGGCGCGTAAGAAGGTGCGGAAGTTGGCTGAGCACTTGGACGAATTGCAGTTCAAGCTCTACGCCGTGCAAGAGCGCTCGCTGCTGATTTGCCTGCAGGCGATGGACGCGGGCGGCAAGGACGGAACGATCCGCTGCATCGGCGGCGCGATGAATCCGCAAGGCTGCCGCGTGGTGCCGTTCAAGCAGCCCTCGGCGGAAGAGAGCGCGCACGATTTTCTCTGGCGAGTGGAGAAGCAAACGCCGCAGCGCGGTGAAGTGGTCATCTTCAATCGCTCGCATTACGAGGATGTGCTCGTGGTGCGCGTGCATGATTTGGTTCCGAAAAAAGTGTGGTCGCAGCGCTACGCGCAGATCAATGATTTCGAACGACGGCTCGCCGCCAGCGGCACGCAGATTTTGAAATTCTTTCTGCACATCAGCAAAGAGGAACAGCTCGAGCGCTACAAGGATCGGCTGGATGATCCGGCGCGGCGCTGGAAAATCAGCGAGAGCGATTACAGCGAACGCGAACGGTGGAGCGATTATCACGCGGCCTACGACGACGCGATCAACAAATGCACCACGGCAGCGGCACCGTGGTTTGTGATTCCGGCAAATCACAAATGGTTCCGCAATCTTGCCATCAGCAGCATTGTGGCAGAGACCCTCGAGCGCATGAAGCTTGCCACACCGAAGCCGACCGTGGACGTGCGGGATATTCGCCGAAAATATCACGCCGCTCGCGCGGAAGCAGAGCGCACTGGCTAAAAGCCGGCTGAAGTGAACGGCTCTGATCGTGCTGGCTAATGATCCGTGGTATCGGAGCATTAACCGCCATGCAGCAACGACACGACTTCGAGCCCATTTACCTGAAGGTCATTTTCGGAGGCCTCGCCGGCGTCATTCTTCTCGGCGCAATCATCGCCGGAGGTTTGCATTTTTATCATCGCTGGCAGGATCGCCATTTGCCGCGGGTGGCAGAGGCGTATCTCTCGGGCGGCGATCTGCGCGCGGCGAGTCTTACGGCGCGGCGGGCATTACAAATCGACCCGGAAAATGCCGACGCGGCGCGCGTGATGGCGGAGGTCGCGGAGAAGGTGGGCGATCCATCGACGATGCAATGGTGGCGCAAAGTTTATCAACTGCGTCCGGATTCGCACGCGGATGCGCTGGCGCTGGTGCGCGCGGCAGTTCGTTTTCGCGATGTGAACACGGCGGAGAAAACGCTCGGCGCGATCTCGGGCTGGGCGGAGAACGAGCCGGATTACCACGCCGCTCGCGCGCAGTTGGCCGAGATGCAAGGACGCAAGCAAGAAGCGGAGGAGGAATGGCAGCGCGCGGTCGCGCTGGCGCCGAATCTGGCCAGCTTCCGGCTGCACCAGGCGATGCTGCGATTGTACATCCCGGAGAAGCGCGACGCGGCGAAGGCGGTGCTCATGGCGTTGCGTCAAAACGAGGGCGAACGGGCCTTAGCGACACGCGCTTTGATTGCGGCGACCGGAAAAGAGGATGATCCCGCGAAAATCCGCGCGCTCGCGAAAGATCTGCAAAGTTACCCGGAGGCGACGTTTGCTGATCGCATCGTTTATTTGGAAATCCTGCGTCAACTGCACGACCCGGAGTTCGATTCTTATTTCGCCGACGTCAAAGAACGCGCGGCCCGGAAGGCGGATGATCTGGCGGCCTTGATCGCGTGGTCGCAGCAGAATGATCAGCAGGAAGCAGTGATGAAATTCGCCGAGGGCCTGCCCGCCGCGCGTTTGCAGGAATGGCCGGTGCCGTTGACGCGCGCGGAGACTTACGCGCTGCGGAAGGACTGGCGCACGCTGGAGAAGCTCGCCAACGGACCTTCCTGGGGGAAGTTTGATTTTTTGCGGCACGCCTTTCTGGCACGAGCTCTCAAAGAGCAACAGCAGGAAGCGCCCGCCGATCGGGAATGGGAGACGGCAAAAAAAGATGCCGCGGCTGATCCTGCCTCGTTGCTGCTTCTCACTCGCGCCGTTTCGGGTTGGGGTTGGACGGACCGGACGCAGGATTTGTTATGGGAACTCGCCAAGCTGCCGGAGACGCGCGTCGACGCGGTGCAGGAGCTTTACCAGCATTACGCGCGGATTGGGGACACGCTCGGGTTGTACCGGGCGCTGGCGCGAGCCTTGGAGATCGCGCCGGATGATCGCGGCATTCAGAACAATTTCGCGCAGGTCTCGCTCCTGCTCGATCTGGATCGACCTCGCGCCACGCAATTGGCCGCGGGGTTGGCGAAAGCGGAGCCCACGAATCCCGCCTACGTTTCAACCTACGCTTTCGCGCTTTTGAAAAGCGGGAAGGCAAAAGATGCCCTTGGCGTCATGGGTAAACTGAGTGAGCAGCAGTTGCAGCAGCCAGCGGTCGCCCTCTACTACGGCATTATCCTGGCGGCGAATGGCGATGCTGCGCGCGCCCAAGAGTATCTCGATCGCACCGGCGGCGCCTATTTTTTGCCGGAGGAAAAGAAGTTGCTGGAGAAGGCAAAGACCTCACTGCCGTAAAACAAAAAACGGCGCTCCCAGTTCAGGAGCGCCGTTCTCGAAAAACGATGCAGGCCAGATTTAGGCCGAAACCTTGCGGCGGCGGCTGACGAACTGGAAACCGGCGAAAGCCACACCCAGGCCGATGATCGGCAGCAGTGCGTTTACTTCCGGCACCGGCGCGATGTCCGCTTTGAAAGCGACCGGCAGCACATCACCGGAGGCAGCTGCAACAGAGATAAACTTGTAAGTCCCGAACGACGGCACGGAAATGAAGGTGGAATCATTGCTCGCACCGAAGGTGCCGCCGAGCTGAGTACCCAGAGTGCCCGCGCTATTCGAGCCAAACAGAAGGAATGATTCGCCGGACTGGACGCTGCCCACTTCGATTTTGCCGTTGATAAAACCCTGGGCCAGGATCGACGTTAGATCGAGCTGGATATAATTAGCGGGAGTGCCATTCGAGTTGATTTGTAACTCGTTGTTGGCCGTTCCCACCAAGCCAAGTCCATGCTCCGAGGTGCCAAGATTCTTATAGTAGAGCTGATGCAGGGTGTCCGGACCGGAGACATTATCCCATCCCGTAGCCGTGATCTGGTAGCCGGATGAGGTGAAAGTGTGGCTAGAGCTGCCCACGTTCGCGTTCGCATTCGTGGGATTGAGATCCCAGACGACGCTGGCGCTGGCGGTGGCGATGCTGCCGGCAAGCGCGGCGATGACGAAGGCGAGTTTAGTTAGCTTGAGGGATTTCATGTTGTGTTTGGGCGATTTGCTATCGGTCTTTATATTTCTCATAATCGCGTCTCGCCGACAACAGAATTCGTGTGCCACCGCCAAATAAATCTTCAGCGCGGTGGATTTAATCGACAGGAAACAACGTAAATACCCGGCGTAACACACCGAAAGCAAGGATCTCCGCCGATTCCGCAATCTCTCGATGGAGAATCCGAAATTATTTGGAAATTCCGCAAAGCTTGCAGGCAGCTCGCCGTCGTGTGATGAAAGATTACGTGCCAGTCGATTTTCTTAGCGTCGTTGTTCCTTGCTGGAATGACGCCGGAGAAGCGCTTGCCTTGGCGCGCGCTTGGGCGTCGTATCCCGCGGTGAGAGAGATCGTGCTGGCTGGCGTGGAAGGATTCGCGCCGCCGATCGCGTCGGCTAACGACGGGAAAATTCTCTGGTGCGCCTCTCCGAAACCAAGCCGCGGCGCGCAGATGAATCTGGGTGCGCAGATGGTCACCGGCGACGCGCTTTTATTTCACCACGTCGATTCCATTTTAACCGCCGCGCACATCGACGCGATTGCCGGTCCCCTGCGCGACCCTGCTGTCATCGGCGGCGGGTTTCACCGCGCCTTCGATGAGCGTCATCCCTCCCTGCGCTGGCTCGAGAATCTGGAACGCAACCACAGTCGGGCGTTCGGCACCATCTACGGCGACCAGAGCGTTTTTGTGCGGCGCGAGGTTTTCGCGCGCCTTGGCGGCTTCGCCGACATCCCGCTCATGGAAGACGTCGAGTTTTCCAAACGCTTGCGGCGCGCGGGCAAAGTCGCGCTACTGGATCCACCGATGCGCAGCTCGCCTAACCGCCAGCTCGCGCAGGGCGCGTGGCGCGTCACCTTGCGCAATCTCAGTTTCCTCATCGCGTTCCGCCTCGGCCTGTCGCCGCAGCGCATGCACGATCGCTATTACGCGCACGCGAGAAATCTCACGCAACCATCCGCTGCCGCGCAACGTAATGCTACCACGCCGCCGCTCGTCGCCACCAAATGAATTCCCTCACTTCCACCGCACGCTGGCAGGCTCGCTGGCGCGCTTTTCGCCGCCCGATCGATTCCGAGAAGGCACGCATTCTACAAGCGCGCTGGCAATCGTTGCCGGCCGCACTGCAAACGCCGAATCAAATTTCCGGCCGTCACCTGACGCATTGCGGCTTCATCCTCGGCGCGAGTTATTGCTCGTTTCATTGCACGCACTGTTACCTCCCGAAAAACGCGAATCGCGTGCCGATTCCCGCGTTGGCGGACGTGAAAGAACAAATCGACGCCAATCGCCTTTTCCAAGGCCTCGGCGGCGGCTTGCAAATTACGGGCGGCGATGTGGCCGATGCTTACTGGAAATCGGGCCGTGCGGAGGAACTGGTCGAGATCGTGCGCTACGCCTTTGCCGTGGGCCTCGTGCCGATGTTGATGACGCACGGGCAGACGCTGGTTAAGCATCCGGATTTTCTTGAGCGTCTCGTCGTCGAAGGTGGCTTGCGCCAGGTCTCCGTCCATGTCGACATGACGCAGGCCGGCCGTCACGGTTATCCGATCGGCCGCATCAAGAGCGAGCGCGATCTGCATCCGGTGCGCGAAGCCTTCACGCAGTTGGCGATCGATTTGCGTCGCCGCACCGGCATCGCGATCGAGTACGCGCTCAGCTTCACCGTCACCGGGAAAAACATTAACGATGTGCCCGAAGTCGTGCGCTGGTATCTCGCGAATCCGGAACGCACGCGCATCTGGCGCATGCTCAGCTTTCAGCCGGAGGCGAACACCGGACGCACCATTTTCTCCGCCCAACCGGTTACGCCGAAAGTCGTCTGGCAAAAATTGATTGAGGGAACGGGCTTGCCGCTCGAGCAGGACGCCACATTTTTCGGTCATCCCGATTGCAATAGCTGGGCGTCCATTCTCGTTTCGCGGCGCAGCGGGAAATATCAGCCGCTGCTGCCGACAGACGCGACAACCAAGAAATTGTTCTGCGAAATTCTGCGGCAAGTCGGCGGACTTTCGCGCGTGACCGATGACGCGCGCACCGCCGGCTGGCGCATTGCCGGCGTCTTGTTTGCAAATCCGGGACTCGCGGTCCGTTCCGTTTTCCATCTCGTCCGATTGCTGACAACGGGTCGCATTTCGACCAGCATGCTCCTCGATGCTTTTCGCGGGGAAGCGCACACGCTCGGCGTTGGCACGCACAATTTCATGGATGCCGAAGAAGTCGCGCGCGCCGATGTCGATCCGGTCATCAAGGCGCGTCTCGATTCCTGCGTCTTCAAGGGCGCCGTGAAAGAAAACGGCAAGTGGGAAGCGGTGCCGATGTGCCAGATGAATCAGCAGAAATGGGCCGCGATCTACGAAGAGCGTTTGCAAAATCCGGAGTTGCTAGGGGAGTTGCAGGTTTTCGAAACGGCGGAAGAGCCCGTCGCCAGCTAACGGCAGGTGCGGCGGCAGATGTTAGCCAGCGCGGTTGCCACGCAGGTACTCCAGCGCGCAGTCATCGAGCAATAGCCACGCCCCCAAAGGATGCGCGCTCAGCCGCCGCCGCCGATTAAAGCACATCGTGAGGCTACTCCTTTAACCTTCAAACCAAGCTGGGCGACATCCTCTTCCCCGCGGCTCTCTCGACACCGGCCCGTCGACAACAAATTGTAAAAAGGCCGGACTGACCCCAATTCTTTCCCCGATCGCTACCAAATCACGCCTGGTTCGTAGGTGAAACTGCCTTTGCTGAGTAGATTAACTAATCTCGATGGAGATGTTTGCCGAGCCGGCTGCAAATCGGTTCCACCCCACACAAAGTTCGGCGATGGTACCCTACCGCGCTCAAATACAAGTATAGCACAATGAACAGCAGGTGGACCATACTCAACATATACAACATAGAATGATGATGTCTCAAACGCGAAAATGAGGCGTTTATCCGGAGGTCGTTTTCCGTTCTTTTCAATTTCGAAGGTATCCGAGAGTACCACGCCCGGTTCGGCGAGTTCTAGGGATGGTTCTTTAAAGAGCTTCGCCATTGATCGCTTCAATCCCGCTGGAAGAACTGCAACAGCATTCCATCTGCGTAAAACAGACTCGCGTTCCAAAGTCCCTACAATGTCTCCCGGTGCTGTTTCTGCCCGCACTGTCATCTGGAAAACGAGCAAACTCAGGATAACGAGAAAGCTTTTCATGGTACACTAAAAAGTGTCTTTACTTCAAACATTTGCCCGAGCCCGTCATTTCTAACAGCCTCATACAGCTGAATTGCGGCGCTTCGTTCCGACCCATGATTACCCGCTCCTCCTCCTTGCTTTTAGGGGCGGAATAGGGGTCAGTCAACACTTTTTACAATTTCCACGAAATCGGTGCGCACATTTTCTCTAGTGTTGTAACGCTCCGCAGCTCGAACAGAGGCTAAGGAGGCAGAAGCGGAGTTTCAAGAATCAAAGAGGGCGTGCCCGAAACCAGAGTGGGGCGCGAGCGGGCGGCCGCCTGCGCGACGAATTTGATGGGCGGGTTGATGACGAGCTTGTCCCTGGTTCCGAACCGGAGAGTATATGGAGATT
Organism: Verrucomicrobiota bacterium; assembly: GCA_030854105.1. GTDB lineage: Bacteria > Verrucomicrobiota > Verrucomicrobiia > Chthoniobacterales > UBA10450 > AV69. The sequence goes on from JALYTV010000077.1 coordinate 9,975, forward strand.
CGCGCTGGGGAGAGTCAGCCAGCGCGATCTGAAAACGCCTGTGCCAAAGCCGATTGGAATAATGCCTGTGCCGGAACCTCTTACCAAAGTGGGGAATTTCCAGCAATTGGTCGACGCGCATTACGCTGCGCTTTACCGGTTCGGCTATTCCCTCGCGAAAAATGAGATGCAAGCCGCCGATCTGACGCAACAAACTTTCTATCTCTGGGCGGCGAAGGGGCATCAACTGCGCGAGCAGTCGAAGGCAAAGACGTGGCTGTTCACCACGCTGTATCGCGAATTCCTCGGCCGCCGTCGGCACGAGACGCGTTTCCCGAAGGTTGGCCTCGATGAGGCGCCGGAGCAATCGACGACAGAAACGCCGGCTTACGAGAGCATCGACGCGGCGTCGGCCGTAGAAGCGTTGCAGCAGCTCGATGATGTCTATCGCACGCCGCTCACGCTTTTTTATCTCAAGCAATTGTCCTACGCGGAAATCGCGGAGGTTTTAGACATCCCGATCGGCACGGTGATGTCGCGGCTTTCACGCGGGAAAGCGAATCTGCGGCGCGCTTTCGCCGGAAACCAAGCCGGAAAAATTGTGCCGCTGCCGAGTGCGGAGAAACGAGGAGTCGCGTGAACAACGACGAGGCGAAATTTATTCTGAGCGGTTACCGGCCCGATGGCGCGGACGCCGGCGATGCGCAATTTGCCGACGCGCTCGCGCAAGCCGAGCGCGATCCGGAGCTCGGCCAATGGTTCGCGCGCGAACGCCGTTTCGACGAAGCGATGAGCGCCGCGCTGGAGACGGTGTCGATTCCGCCGAATCTGCGCGCCGATATTCTGGCCGGCGGAAAAATTAGCCGACCCGCTCTCTGGCGCGGACGACGCGCGGTGTGGGCGATCGCGGCCGTGTTCGTCGCGCTCGCGTGCGTGGTCGGCGTGTGGCGACAACAAACGGCGCGCGCGGAAACCTGGCAGCGCGAGGTGCTGGCTGTTTTGCCGCAGCTCGGCTCGGCCGCGGAACCGTTCGATCACGAAGACAAAAATGGCGTGATGCTCAAGAAATGGCTCGTGGCGCAAAACCAGCCTGCGCCACCCGCGATGCCGGCGGCGCTGCAAGCGTTGCCCGCGCTCGGCTGCAAAACCATTTCCTCCGCCGGGCACGTCGTCTCGATCATTTGCTTCACCATGCCCGGCGGCGAAATCGTGCATCTCGCCGTCACCGACGAAACAGACAGCGCGCTGGCGCCACCGACGTCGCCGCGTTTCGCGCAAATGAACGGCTGGTCGACGGTGCGCTGGCACGCGAATGGTCATGCCTGCATGCTGGCGACAAAAGCTTCTGCCGCCGAGCTGCGACGCGTTTTTGACGGCACCACTTAGACACGCGAATTTTCTCGCCGGAATAATTCGGCTGGCGCAGCATCTCACTCGCATGCATCCCGTTGCGCTGCTCCAGCGGATACCGTCGCAGCCGGCGAACGCACACCTATTTTATCCCGCGCCGGCCCTGAATGATTTCGGGGAACGTCCGGCGCGAGATAACTAAAACCAACCAAAGGAAAAACATGACCACAACAAAAACTATGCTAGCTGGCGCCGCGATGGCGGGCCTTATGACCGGATCGTTCGCCATGCAGGCGCAAGCTGCCAAGAACACCGCCAAGCCAGGCGTCTCGCTCCAGCAGATGAACGACAAGAAAGCCGACACCCATGCCTGTAAAGGAATGAACTCCTGCAAGGGCAAAGGCGGCTGCAAGACCGGCGACAACTCCTGCAAAGGCAAGAACTCCTGCAAGGGCAAGGGCGGCTGCGCCACCGACGGCAGCAAGAAGTAGTCACACGCCGCCTGCGAGCGGCGTTTTTGTTAAGAGCCGGAGTCCTAACCTCCGGCTCTTTCTCACATGCCTGCCAATCCTTTTAACGGCGCGACCGACTACGGCATCGGCATCGGTCTGCGCGTGCCGCATTACCGGCACATCCTGAACAAAAAACCGGTCGTAGACTGGT
>JALYTV010000133.1 GCA_030854105.1 Verrucomicrobiota bacterium
TCCACGCCGCCCTCGGTGCTCGCAACGATGAGCGGGCTGGCTGACGCACGATCGAGGAGGATGGCGAAATACATTTCGCGCGCGATGTGCGCGGCTTCGGCGACGAGCACTTTATTGACCACGCGGACTTCCGCGCCGGTCTGGTGCGTGACCAGCGTTTGCCCGAGCATTTTCCCGGCGACGTCGCGCGCTTCCTCCGGCGTCTTTACGATATGCACGCCGCCTTTGAATCCGTTTTTGAATGTTCCCTTCCCGCGTCCGCCGGCGTGCACCTGCGCTTTCACCACGATCTCAGCCGGCGCGATCTCGCGCGCGATTTTCTCCGCCTCGGCCGCGGTGGCAGCGACTTTCCCGCGCGTCGTCGCCACGCCAAAGCGCTCCAGCAATTCCTTCGCCTGGTATTCGTGAATGTTCATCGCGCGGCGCGCTGCAATTAGCGCGCACGAAGCGCAGCGGCAACTATTTCTTCGCGGCTACGGCGAGAAGAGAGGCAGCGTTTTTCCTTCCGGACGCAAGAGCGGCGCGAGTTCGGGATGGCGATCGGCCACCTCGCGGAAAAACGGATCATTGGCGCACGCCAGAAACATGAGGTCGTGCGGATTCGCGCGCGCTTTGTTAATGAGATCGGTGGCGGCTCCAAATTTTCCATCGCGAATGTCCAACGCCGCTGCCGTCATGAGCCAGTCCACCGAAAGATCGCCGCCGGCAGCGCGCCGCTTTTCCAGCTCCTGGCGCACGGGATCGGCCTCCCCCATTTCGATGCGCGTGATGCGCACCTTGTATTGGCAGACGGCTTCATCGGAAGCGCTCGCCGCGCGCAAGGCCGCCTGCTGGTAGCGCGCGATCGCCTCCTTCGGCTTGCGATCGAGGCGCAACGCTTCCGCCCATTCGAAATACGGCTGCGGCAAAAATGGCGAGAGGCGGGTGGCGTCATCGAAACTTTTTTCCGCGCCGAGGTAATCTTTCCGCTTCATCGCGATCAGGCCGCGAAAGACTGACGCGCCATCCGCGTTCTCACCGATGGCAATGGCCCGCTGCAGCAAGCGATCGGCGAGATCGAGCTCGTGGTGGCGGAACAAAATAATCGCGGCGCGCAGGAGCAATCCCTGCGTCTGCGGACTTTTTGATTTAGCCGCGAGCAGTTTCTCGACTGCTTCGTTGGCGCGCCCCGCTTTTTCGGCGATCAGCGCCTGCTCGATCAATTGCTCGCCGGTGAACTGCGGAAACTTGTCGGGCTTCCTTGCCGTTTCCTCCGTCATTTTGCGCAGGTGCCAGCGATACCGCCAGTAATCGATTTTTCTTCCAAGGTAGAACACGCCGAGGATCAACAGGATCAACGCCACCACCGCGCCGATTTTAAAAAATTCTTTGGCGCGCGCTTCTTCGCGATGCGCTTCGAAGGACGCGCCAGTCACGGGCAAACGGCTGGGCGCTGCCGCTTTTGTCGCGGGCGCTGGCGTCGCCTCGTCCCGCGGAGCTTGCGCTTTTGGCGGCGGAATGCGCTTCGGAATTTCCGGTGCGCGTTCGACGATTTCTGCGGGCTTCTCCGTATCCCGCACCGCCGGGCGCGTCTCTTTATCGCTGAGCGATCGGCCCGCCCCGAGAAAGCGACGCATCTCGGGCGTCATCGGTGACATCCGGCCGCGGCCCTCGGGTTGCGGTTCCGTTTCGTCTTCCTCGCTCATGTGCCGCGCATGGTGCGACATTTTTCCAGCGGCGTCGACCGCGATTTCGCAAACGGCTTGCAAACAGGGCTCGCACCGGAAAGTTGCCCATCATGTCAGCGACGAATGACGACGTGCGCGCGCTTCTACAATGTGCGGCCGGCAAGTTGATGCCGGAGACGGAGGAAAATATCGCGTCCTTGCTGGCGGCGGACCCGCAGCCGCGTTACCGCGCATCGATTGAGGAACTGATCGAGAGCGAATCCTGGAGCGAACTCAACAATCGTTTTTATCGCACGCTCGCTTTCGGCACCGGCGGCCTGCGCGGTCGCACTATCGGCAAGATCGTGACGTCTGTTGAACGCGGCACCGAAACGTCGCGCGGCCGTCCGGAATTTCCCTGCGTCGGCACGAACGCGATGAATTATTTCAACATCGCGCGCGCCACCCGCGGGCTCGTGACTTACGTGAACAAATGGCGCGTACAACAAAGGCGGAGCGGTCGCGCCAAGCTCGTGATCGCGCACGACACGCGGCATTTTTCGCGCGAGTTCGCCGAGCTCGCCGCGCAGATCGCGTCGGCTAACGATTGCGACGCTTACATTTTCGACGGGCCGCGTTCGACGCCGGAGCTTTCCTTCGCGGTGCGTTTTCTGCGCGCGGACGCCGGCGTCGTCATCACCGCCAGTCACAATCCGCCGCACGACAACGGCTACAAAGTTTACTTCAACGACGGCGCGCAAGTGGTCGAGCCGCACGCCAGCGACATCATCGCCGAAGTAAACGCCTCGCCGCAGAAATCCAGCGCAAGCGGCGAAGGCGAGATCGTGCTGGTTGACGACAAAATCGACCGCGCCTACATGGACCGGCTCGAGACGCTGATCCTTGATCGCGATCTCGTCATCAGCCAGCGCGATCTAAAAATTGTCTACACCCCGATCCACGGCACCGGCTGCGTCATTATCGAACCGCTGCTGAAAAAACTCGGCTTCCACTTTTTCGTCGTCCCCGAGCAAAACGAATTCGATGGGCGTTTCCCGACGGTGAAATCGCCTAATCCGGAAAATGCGGAAGCGTTGCGGCTTGGCATTCAACTCGCGGAACGCGAACGCGCCGACCTCGTCATTGCGACCGATCCCGATTGCGATCGGATGGGCGTCGCGGCGCGCACGCGCGGGGGCGAGATGGCGCTGCTGACCGGCAACCAAATTGGGTCGCTCATGGCGTGGTATCGCGCGCGGACGCTTTTCGCGCAGGGTATTTTGAATGCGGAAAATGCGAAGCGCGGAGTGATCATCAAGACTTTCGTCACCACCGATCTGCAAAGAGCGATCGCGGAGAAATTCGGATTGCGCTGCGTCGAGACGCTGACCGGTTTCAAATACATCGGCGCGAAGCTGGGCAAATACGAGAACGCGCTGGCTGATGGCGGGGATTACCGCTCGTTAAGCGAAGCGGAAACGCGCCGGCGGCGGCTGGCGGAATCGTCGTTCTACATTTTCGGCGGCGAAGAAAGCTATGGCTACAGCGGGGCGGATTTCGTGCGCGACAAGGATGGCAACGGCGCGGCGCTGATGGTCTGCGAGGTGGCGTCGTTCGCTAAATCCCAGGGCCAGACGCTGGATGAATTGCTTGATGAGATTTACCGCGAGTTCGGCTACTTCGAGGAGAAGAATGGCGCGCTCGCTTTCGAAGGCGCGGATGGCGCGGAGAAAATTCGCCGGCTGCTCGCGTCCTACGAAGAGAAGCCG
>JALYTV010000016.1 GCA_030854105.1 Verrucomicrobiota bacterium
GCCCAGGCGCGGCCGCCGAGCGCGCGCGCGAGCGCTGCCGTTAACAGCACCAGGCCCGCGCCAGCCAGCGCAGGCAGCAGGCGCACCGCCCGAATCGAATCGCCCAGCAGCGCGATCTCCGCGCGCAGCAAAAGCGCGCTCAGCGGCGCAAAGTCGACGTAGCCAAACGCGAGATGATGGGCGCAGGCGAGAAAGTAAAGTTCGTCGCGGAAGAGATGGTAACGCGAGTTCGTCGCGAGATGCGCCACGAGCACGAGCGCGGCGATGATCCAGACCGCGACCGGCCGGCGAGCGGAGTGTTCCATGCCGCTCCTTAGCGCCGCCGCGCCGGCGCGGGAAGCATTTTTCTGCTGCGGGCCGTCCTAAATCCCTAGCGGAAAAACTCTTGCCCTCCCGTTCGTTTCACGGCATAAAGAGCCTCCCGTGCCTAGACTTCTCCTTCTCGCACTCGTCCTCGCGCTTTCTGCCAGCGCTGCTTTCGCCCAGGGTTTGGCGCCGTCGAAGCTGCATTTCAAGTATCGCGACGAGAAAGGGAAACCGCAGTCGGCGCCGGTGATCACCAAGTATTATCCCGGCAAAATTTCCGGGCCGATCGCGCAGGTCGATCGCCGCATTAATCCGCGTTTGCTGAAAGCGGCGACGATTGCCGAAGAACGCGCGCACGCGCATTCGCGCTCGATGTGCTGGCACGCGGTCAAGGAAGCCCTGCTCGCCTCCGGCATCATCAATACGCGGCCGAAGACGGAGTACGCCAAGGAAGCCGCGCAGGAATTAGTACGCGATTACGGCTTTAAGAAAATTGCGGTGCGCGATCCCTTTTCCGCGCCGCTCGGCTCGGTGCTGGTCTACGGCTCGCGCGGCGTCGCCGGTCACATCGAGATTCGCACGCGCCGAGGTTTCGTCAGCGATTTCCTCTCGAAAACGCCTTCGCGCCGTCCGCTCATCGGCGTCTTCGTCAAATCATAAGCGCCGGTCGTCAGCCGACGCGCTCAGCTTTTTTGCCGCCAATTCGCGGCTGGATATTTTAGCCAGCGCGCTCTGGAATTGAGCATGCCCGAAATGCGCATCGCGATGTGGTCCGGCCCGCGCAACATTTCCACCGCGCTGCTGCGCGCGTGGGAAAATCGCGCCGATACTGTCGTCGTCGACGAACCATTCTATGCTTACTATCTTGCGCGCACTGGAATTCCGCACCCTGGCGCGGAGGAAGTGATCGCGGCTGGAGAGACCGATTGGCGAAAAGTGAGCGCGTCGTTAACCGGTCCGATCCCGCACGCGCGGCCGATCTTTTATCAAAAACAAATGACGCATCATTTGCTGCCGGAAATTGCGCGCGACTGGCTCGACCGGGTGATAAATTGCTTTCTCATTCGCGATCCGGCGGAGGTCATCGTTTCCTACGCAAGGAAAAACGATGATCCGTTGGACGACGATATTGGCTTCGCGCGACAGGCGGAGATTTTTGACTGGGTGTGTGATCGCGCCGGCAAAATCCCGCCGGTCATCGACGCGCGCGATGTTTTGGAAAATCCGGAGGGAATGCTGCGCGCGCTCTGCCGGGAAATCGGTGCCCCGTTCGATCCCGCGATGCTCGCGTGGCCGCCGGGCTTGCGCGAGAGCGACGGGATCTGGGCGAAGCATTGGTACGGCGAAGTCGCGAAGTCGACCGGCTTCACGCGGCCGCGCGGCGAACGAGCGAAAATCCCCGAGCGCTATCGCGAAATCGATGTGCGCTCTCGCGTGCATTACGATCGGCTCGCGCAATTTCGCTTGACCGCGCCGCACTGATTTCATGCTCCAGCCATTCAACCAAAAGAACCGCGACCTGATCGTGAACGTGAACGGGCGGCTGACGCATCGCGAGGAAGCGCGGGTGAGCCCGTTCGATTCCGCGGTGCAGGGCGGCGACGCCGTCTGGGAAGGGCTGCGACTTTACGACGGTCGCATTTTCAAATTGCGCGAACATCTCGCGCGGCTGCGCCAATCGGCGAGCGCACTCGCATTCGACAATGTGCCGTCAGACGACACGATCATCGAGCAAATCCGACGAACGCTGGCGGCCAACCAAATGCGCGACGGCGTGCACATTCGCCTCACGCTCACGCGCGGCGAAAAAATCACCTCGGGCATGGACCCGCGCCTGAATCAAAGCGGACCGACACTGATCGTGCTGGCTGAGTTCAAGGTGCCGGTTTACGCGAAGACGGGATTGCGTTTGATCACGAGTTCGTGGCGGCGTCCGCCACCCGAAATTCTCGATCCGCAAATTCATCACGCGAATTTGTTGAACTCCATTCTCGCGAAGATCGAAGCGAACAGGGCCGGCGCAGACGACGCGCTCATGCTCGATACGCGCGGGTTCGTGGCGGAGACGAATGCGACGCACGTCTTTGTCGTGCGCGATGGGAAAGTGGAAACGGGTCGCGTGCTGGCGTGCCCGGAAGGAATCACGCGCGCGACGGTGCTGGAAATTTGCGCGGCGGAAAAACTTCCGCACGCGGAACGCGATCTCACGCTTGAAGAAATTTACCGCGCCGACGAAATGTTTTGCACCGGCACCATGGGCGAGATCGCCGGCGTCGTGCAAGTCGATGAGCGCCAGATCGGGTCGGCTATAATCGGGCCGCTGACGCAGCGCTTGAGCGATCTTTACGCGCGACGCACGGCGACGGAAGGTGTGTCGTTGATTGCGTGACAGCGATTAATTTTCCCTGCTAGCGTGAACGCCATGGAACCGGGCGAATGGGCGGCGCTGAGCGACGAGCAATTGCTCGAGCTGCGCATTGCCAGGCTCGGTCTGCGCCTGGAAGGGAGCGCGGTCGAGCCGCTGATCGCGCTGCTTAACAACGAGTTGTCGGCGAAAGGGCTCGCCTTTCAGCCGCCGTGTCACATCGGCGACGAATGGTTCGTGCCCGTCGGCGTGCCCGCGATTTTCATTCCGTTCTTTCTCGTGCACGATCGCCTGCGCGCGCTGGAGAGATCGATGATGCTCGAAGTCGAAGGCGGCACCGTGGAGTGGTTTATGAAATTGATGCGGCACGAAGCCGCGCACGCCTACGCCTACGCGTATCAATTGCCGCGCAAGAAAAGATGGCAGCAGCTTTTCGGGCGCACGTCGCGTGAGGAAACGCCCGATTTTTATCAGCCGCGCCCGTTCTCCCGCAGTTACGTCGTGCATCTCGACGACTGGTATGCGCAGAGCCATCCCGATGAGGATTTCGCGGAGACGTTTGCGGTGTGGCTGACGCCGGGGCTCGATTGGCGCAAGCGTTACGGCGGCTGGAAAGCGCTGCAAAAGATCGAGTACGTCGACGAGCTGATGCGCTCGCTTGCAGGCAAAATGCCGACGCACATGCCGGCGTATCGTGCGCCGGATTACGATTGCCTCAACCTGAAACTGAAAACGTATTACGCGCGGAAGCGAAAGTTTTACGCCGACACCTACCCCGATTTTTACGACTCGGATTTGCGTAAACTTTTCGCCGCGCCGGCCGGCATCAACGCCAGCGCGTATCTGCGCCATCGCCGCCGGCGCATCATGAACGCGGTCTGTCAGTGGACGAACGAGAAAAAATATCGCGTGCACAAATTGCTCGCGCGACTGAGCGCGCGCTGCGATGAACTCGATCTGCACGTGCTCAACGACGATCCGCAGCAGGACTTCCGCGTCGCCGCGTTTATCACCACGCTGGTCATGAATTATCTTTTCACCGGCAAATTCAAACGCACTAAGACGTGAGAAAAAAACTCAAGGTGCTCGCGCTTTTCGACGCCGTGCGGCCGACGACGATCGACCAGGACTTCAGTCGCGAGATGAAAACCGAGGATTGGAAAACGGAGGCGAACGTGCTGGCTGCGCTCGAAACCCTCGGCCACCAGCACGATCATCTCGCCATTTTCGACGACCTCGATTTGTTGCGGCAAAAAATGGAGAGCTTCGCGCCGGACGTGCTTTTTAATTTAGCCGACCAGTTCAAGAACAATCGCGGCTTCGACCAGCACATCGTTTCACTGCTCGAGATGCAAGGCGTCCCGTTCACCGGTTGCGGCGCGACCGGGCTCGTCCTTTGCAAACACAAAGGCATCTCGAAAAAAATCCTCGGCTACCATCACATCCACGTCCCGAATTTCGTCGTCATCCCGCGTGGCCAACGCATCGCGCGTTTGAAGCGGCCGAAATTTCCGCTGGTGGTGAAGCCGGTGAAGGAAGAGGCGTCGTATGGAATATCGCAGGCGTCGTTTGTTTCCAGCGACGAACAATTTCGCGAACGCGTCGCCTTCATTCACGAGAAACACGACAGCGACGTTATCGCCGAAGAATACGTCGACGGGCGCGAGCTTTACGTGAGCGTGCTGGGTAATTCGCGGCTGACCGTGTTTCCCATGCGCGAGCTCGTCTTTCGCGAAGTGCCGCCGGACGAACCGCGCATGGCGACTTACAAAGCGAAGTGGGACGAGGAATATCGCAAACGCTGGGGCTTGCAGAACCAGTTCGCCGAAAACCTCGAGCCCGCGCTCGTCGCGCACATCGAGGAGACGTGCAAACGCATTTATCGTCTGCTCACCATCGAGGGCTACGCGCGCATCGACCTGCGCCTCACGTCAAACAACGAGCTCTACTTTATCGAGGCGAATCCAAATCCGATCCTCGCCGCCGACGAAGATTTCGCACAATCCGCCGGCCAAGCCGGGCTGACGTACCCGCAATTGATCGATCGCATCATCAAGACCGGAATGAATACCCTGCGCGAGTAGATCGGGCTGGCTGTTTCACGCTCGCGTATTCTCTTTTCGGACGCGACCGAGCAAACAATTGTCGCGAATGTAAGGACGCGAGCACACGACCAACGCCTTGGGGCAACACAATCAGCAGAGACCCCTAAACGCGCTCGCGCTCCACTGGCTGCGACTGAGAAACGCTTCGTCTGCATGGAGGGCACCACAATACCTAACGAGAACAAGATCAGCCACCGCTGGCGAGAGCGCGCCTGGCGCGGGAGAAGAGGTTGGAGTCATGGGAAACTGGGCCGTACGCCGGCGAGCGATTGGCTGCATCGCATGTTAGATTTCCTGCGAGATACTACCCCTGGGGAGTCGCCCGCCGGCACACGTGGGGTGTTGCAACAGTTGAAATCCATCCTGCGAGACTGATTCTTACGCGGTTTCATGCGTCTCGTTCTTGACCTTCAGGCTGCCCAGAGTTCCAACCGTCTGCGGGGTATCGGCCGTTATTCGTTGGGCCTCGCAAAGGCGTTGGCTCGGGCGGCGAACCACCATGAGGTATGGCTCGCTCTCAATCATCGATTTGACGACACGGTAGAGTTCTTGCGCTTCGAATTTGACGGTCTTATTCCTCAGGAACACATTCGCGTGTTCGAAGCACCATCGAACTTGGAACCAAATGGCGGTCCCGATTTTCGGCGGGAAAGGATTAGCGAGCTTCTTCGCGAGGCTTTCCTAAGCGATCTTCGGCCTGATCTCGTCCATATCTTTAGCCTGTTCGAGGAAGACGTCGAAACTGTCACCTCCATTGGCGCATTCGAGCAGTTTGGAAAAACGAGCGTAACCCTACACGATCTAATTCCTTTGGCTGCCCCAGACGTCTACCTGAAAGACCCGCTTAAGCATAAACGCTATTTTCGAAAGATTGAGGACCTCAAAAAGGCAGACTTGATCTTGACCGCTTCTGCATGGAGCCGCCGTGAGGCCATTGAACGCCTGCGGATTTCAGAGGAACGGATTGTTACTGTCTCGGCGGGGCTCGCTGATTTCTTTCGACCCCTTTCACTTAATTCCGAGACCAGTTCGATTTTGCTCGGGCGTTATGGCATTACGAAAAAGTTTCTTCTGGGCATCCACGGCATTGGAAGCAATAAAAATATCCACGGACTAATTGAAGCCTTTGCTCTGCTCAATTCGGAGGTGAGATGTGACTACCAATTGGTGCTCGTCGGTTGCCTGGAGCATCGGCATCGAGAGAAACTCGGCGAACTGGCGAGTAAGTTTGGATTGGAGACGGACCAATTGGTAGTGCTCGGCTTTGCCTCCGACGAGGAGCTGGTCATGCTTTATAATCTCTGTCATCTATTTGTCTTTCCCTCCAATCAGGAGGGTTTTGGACTTCCGCCTCTTGAGGCAATGGCCTGCGGGGCCCCGGTGATCGCCGCGAACGCTACCAGCATACCCGACGTTGTTGGGTGGGCCGACGCGCTCTTCGATCCCCGTGAACCGGAATCCATCTCGGAAAAAATGGCTTTCGCGCTGACGGTGCCGCATTTTCGGGAGAGTTTACGCGAATATGGCTTGCGGCAGGCACGGAAGTTTTCCTGGGAGCAGACTGCGCGTCGTGCTTGGGAAGCCTTTGAACGGATAGCGCCAACACCCAAGCCGAGCGCAGCGCCCACAGTATTTCTCGGCAAAAGACGTCGCCTCGCCTACGTTTCCCCGCTTCCGCCTCTGCGAACGGGGGTGGCGGATTATAGCGCGGAATTGCTTCCGGCTCTGAGCCAGTATTACGAAATCGACGTGGTCGCGGATCAACGAACGGTGTCGGACCCTTGGATCACCCATAACTTGCCTGTGCGGGACTCAGCTTGGTTCGACCTCCACGCCTCTGAGTTTGATCGGATTCTTTACCACTTCGGCAATTCGAATTTTCACGCTTACATGTTCGACTTGTTGCGGCGCCATCCCGGACTCGTCGTTCTGCATGACTTCTACCTCGGCAACAGCCTGCACGCGTGGTATGCCGCCATGGAGCGAGATTTTCCTTTCACGAACTTGCTTTACCAGGCCCACGGCTATGAGGCTCTCGCTCTCTACCGTGTGGAGGGGTCCGCGGCCGTGGCTCGCCGACTTCCTCTCAGCCTGTCCGTGCTCGCTCAGGCATTGGGAGCCATCGTTCATTCCCGGTATGCCCAGCGCCTGGCCGGTCTGTGGTACAGAATGGCAGAAGAAGCCCTGACCGTTATTCCCCATCTGCGCGCCGCGCCGAAAACCCTCGATAGAATTTCTGCGCGCCAACGCCTCGGAGTGAAGGACGATGAATTAGTCATCTGCTCGTTTGGTTTTCTTGGCCGACCGAAGTGCAATCATCGCCTGGTCGACAGTTGGACGCTCTCGCGGGCGGGCCGAGATCCGAAATGCCGGTTGGTGATGGTGGGCTTGGGCTCCGAAGAGGACGTGCAGACCTTTACTGAGATCCTAGTCAATGCGGGCACGGGCGACCGTTTTCAAGTGACCGGGTTTGTCGAACAGAGCCTGTATCGAGACTATCTCTCCGCTGCTGACATTGCTGTTCAACTCCGGGCGGAATCTCGTGGCGAAAACTCCGGCACGATCCTCGATTGTCTCGCTCATGGCATCCCGACCATCACCAACGCACACGCCTCGATGGCAGAACTCCCCCAGGGCACAACCCTGATGCTGCCCGATACCTTTTCGGATCGGCAACTCACGGATGCCATCGACGACCTGGCTCTCGATCCGGAAAAAAGACGTCGCCTCGGGAATGCTGGCCGAGAATATACTCTTGCCAGCCTTTCACCCCACCGCGTCGCCGGCTATTTCCATCAAGAGATGGAAGCGCTCATGCAGCAAAGCGCCCGGCTCCGCGAGGCGCGGCTGCTTGAATCGGTCGCGAAAGCCGTTCCAGGACATTCGCAAATTCAATCAAATGCAAAAATTCCCCTCGATGAAGTTGCGACTGCGATTCATGCCAATCGGCCAGCTTTGCGTTCCAAACAGTTACTCATTGATATAACTATTTTGCTTTCCGAGTCTTCTGAAACCGACTTGAAGACAATGGTGGATGCTCTGTGGTGGCGGTTTCTTACCTCGCCACCTGCGGGATTTCGTATTGAACCCATTTGGTGCGCTCATGGAAAATATCGCTATGCCCGTCGCTACGCAGTGGGCCGGATCGCGTCGCTTCCTCTTGGCCTCGAGGACGACCCAGTCGAAGCCGCGGTGGAGGACATTTTCTTAGGATTCGAATCCCCTTCGGAGACAAATAGCTACCCCAAGGACTTAGATGCGTGGAAAGGACGCGGCGTTGGCATTTACTATTATATCGGCGACAAGGACCGTCCAAACCCATCCGATTTCTCCGCGGATGGAACCCTAAAAATCGATGAAGCGGGTCTGAAAATGCTGCTCCGCGTCGCAAAAGGAATAATTTGCGGCTCACCGGCAGTGGCAGACAAACTTGTTACCTGGTCGAAAGAGTGTGCCTGTCCTCGACGGCGCACGGTTCGCATTGAATCGATTTCCCATGGGGCGCAAGACGTGATCGATTTTATCTTGCGAAACTCCCATAGTCTCGACTCCCCGTCGGAAGATCTGGATGTGGCCGCCCTCCTGCGAAAGAAGATTGATTTTCTAGCGCGGCCACTGCAGTTCGATCACGGCTACGGTCCGGGGCAATCGAAATCCTTTGCTCACTATCTTACGGAAGGTTGGTCATCCGAGGAGCCTTGGGGAATTTGGACGGAAGGAAAGCTGGCCGGGTTCCAATTTCATTGCCTGGCTGATGCGGGAAAAAAATGCTTCCTCGAGCTCGATGGCATGGCTTTCCTTCATCCACCGCTGCATCCGTCGCTGACCGTTACCGCCTCGGTCAATGGCAAGATCGTGGACTCACAGATTTTCAACGAGAAACATCGCGCATCGATTTGGGAACTCCCCTTAACGAGCGGCCTCTGTGTCGTCCATCTGCGCATCGAACATCCGCGCTCCCCATCCGAATGTTGCCAAAGCGACGATCAAAGGAAGATCGGTTTTGGTCTCAAAAAAATGACGCTCGTCCAGCGTTAAAGGCACATCAAGCTCGACCCAAGTAGAGCGATCGCATCATCAAGACCGGCATGAACACGGTGCGCGAATGCTGAGCGCGTCGGCTGACGACGGTGCGTTCCGCCCAGACTAGCGGGCAGTAACTGATCGCTGCGGATTATATGCTTTGCTAAGCTCTGCGTCGACCGCCCGAAATCTGCGGCAGAGCAGTGCGAGCGGAAAGACGGTTAGGCCTGTGCTGGGTGAGAGCGGGACACCGGCGCTGGCTTTATGTGAATTACTTAGCGCTTCTTGGCCGGTATATCGCCGCCTCGATGCAGGATCAAGGATGTGATCGTACCCGCCGCATCAGGCACAAACTCGATTTCTGCGTTTGCCTTGGGTGCAAAGAAGCGCGGGTGACCACCCACCGTCCCCTGATACATCAAGGAACGTAGGGGACCACCGGTGCCTTGGAGCGTCAGCGAGTCGACGCTGACGGCAATGGTGAGCACAAAACCCGGCTCGATCTCATACGTCCAGGCGAACTTTGCCAGTTCTTCCTTGGCGATGGGGACCGGTTTGCGTTCACTCGCCAGGATGACCGGCTTTCCCATCGCCACGTCGAGCAACTGCTCGCCCATGGCCTCTGGGGTCGCCCCGTTGACGTTGCTAACCACCACCACCACCAGCCGCTGCTTTGGCGCGCAGGTCAGTTGCGTGTTGAACCCTTCGATGCCGCCGGCGTGCTTGATGACCTGCACGCCGTTCCGTGTGGTAACTTGCAACCCCAGGCCGTAGTTGCCCTTTCCGGCGGTGGTCATCGCTTTGAGGGACGCTTCGTTGAGGACCTTGCCGCCGAACAGCCCGCGCTCCCACCGCAGCAGATCGCCGGTCGTCGAGTAGATGGAGCCTGCCGCCCAAGGGACCGTCATCGACTCCGAGCAGGCATGCACCAAGCCCGTTTCACCCGGTTGGTAGCCTTGAGCGCGCTTGGGCAAAATCAATTCGTCGGTGTCTAGACCGGAGTTCACCATCTCCAACGGCTGGAAGATTCGTTCCTTGAGCAGGTCACCATAGCTCCGACCGCTGACCTTCTCGATGATGGTACCCAGCACTTCGTAGTTGGAATTGCTGTAGGCGTATTGGCTACCGGGCGCAAAGGCGAGCGGCTTGTCTCGGAAGAACGCGATTTCCTCCTCATGGGTGTGCGCGCTCATGCTCCAAGTGGCGAATGCCTTGTCTTCTATGAAGTTCGGGATGCCTGAAGTGTGCCCCAGCAAGTTGGCGATGGTAATTCTCTCCCAGCTCTTTGGGGTATCCGGCAGGTATTTATGGACGGGATCTTCGATGTGCAGTTTGCCGTCTTGTTGCAGGAGAAGAACCAAGGTGGCCGTAAATTGTTTCGTCAACGAACCCAGACGAAACTTCACGTCCGGTGTGTTGGGAAGGCTCCATTCCAGGTCCGCCATACCGTAGCCTTTATCCAGCAGCGGGCGGTCTCCGTCGGCGACAAGCACCGTGCCCATGAAAGCGTTGTCGGTGGTGTAAGACTTTGCGATAGCATCCAGACGTTCCGCCTTTTGAACGGCATTCGTATCTTGGGCCGCAGCGTCAAGTATTCCAAGAGCCAGGGCTACAGCGCAGATAATGATTATTTTCACAGGGCTGGATAGATCAAGTTGGCTGGCAGATGAGGACCACTTTGAACACGACAGAGGTGTTGCCCTGCCAACGATACGGATCGATTCATTGATATAAGCGCCTCATCAGCAGTTTTTATTTGCGCTAATCGCGATCTGCAACTCGGCTGCGCGGGCCTAACGAGAATTAGACGAAAGTTCGTAATTAGAGGCGAACATTTTTTCGTCTATCACGGCTGGGGCGGATTCGGTGGTGGGCGAATTTCGCGGGCGGGTTGCATTTGAGGGGTCCTTCTTTGGCTCGATTTGGTGCTGTGGCGGCGGTCTGTGGCCGCTGTCCTTTTTCGGGGATGCGATTTCGGCGGTCATAGACCGCCGCTACAGGGTTTTTGCGAATGTAGCGGCGCTCAGAGCGGGCTGGCTGACGGCGTGCTGCTCGGAAATGCCGGCGATTTTTCCCGGATCGCTGTCTCCGCCGGGAAATCGCTGCGGATCGGTCGCGAAAGAGCGTTCTTTCGCGCTGATTCGTCGCTTCCGTGGCGGGATCGCTGGCAATTTATGGGAAATCGCCGTCTCCGGCGGCGAATCGGCGGCTTCCCTCCGCCGGATTGCTATTCTTCGCGCGCGCAAGAGAGGCGGACGCGATCGGATCGCCGCTTTCCCGGCCAGGGAGGGAGCGATTCCCGGCGGGAGGAGGCGATTGCGACCGGGAGAGGAGCATTTTGCAAGAAATTGCCGGCGTTTCCGGGCGGGAGGCAGCGAATTTCGACGGGAAAGCGGGGCTCGGAGGCGCATTTCGGCAACGCGTTTCCGCCGCCAGCTTTGCCCGAGGCTCCGCTCCATGGGCGCGGCGAACTGGCCAGAGATGGAGACCAGGCGCAACCGACCCGCGGGAAGTGGCTCTCTTCCTTGCTTCTCAATTATTCTGACGAGGTTAGCTGTCGGCTACAGCCACTAAACGCGCTGCCGGCGGGCTTGGATTTCCAAACTCGCAATCGATCCACGTCGAATCCAAACTTCGGGGATGGCCGAAACGCTGACGCCGATGATGCAGCAATACCAGCGGCTGCGCGCGAGCGTGCCGGCTGACGTGCTGCTCTTTTTTCGGCTGGGCGATTTCTACGAGATGTTTTTCGAGGACGCGAAGACGGCGTCTTCGATCTTAAACGTCGCGCTCACCAAACGAAACGGCGTGCCGATGTGCGGCGTGCCATATCACGCGGCGCAAAATTACATCGCGAAATTGATCAAGGCCGGGCGGCGCGTCGCCATCTGCGATCAGACGAGCGAGGCGCAACCCGGTCGCATCGTCACGCGCGACATCACGCAAATCATCAGCGCTGGCACGGTGAGCGAACTCGATTTGCTGGAAGCGAAGCGCGCGAATTATCTCGGCGCGGTCTTTGCAACCGGCGGCGCTTTCGGGTTTGCCTATGCTGATCTTACCACCGGCGAGTTTCGACTGACGGAGACGAAGCAGATGAGCGTGCTGGCTGATGAAGTTGCGCGCGTCGCGCCCTCGGAATTGCTGGTGAGTGACGAACAGCGCGAGCAGTTCGCCAGCTTCGCGCACGCGCTCGCTTACGACAGCTACGCGTTTCTGCCGGAGCAGGCGATGTTCACTCTCTGCGAACATTTTCGCACGAAATCGCTCGATGGTTTTGGCTGCACGGACCTGCGCGCGGCGGTCGGCGCGGCGGGCGGGATGGTGCATTATCTCAAGCATCAACTGCGGCGAAAAATCGATCATCTCGCGTCGCTGCGGACGGACGCGGCGGAGGCGTTTGTCGCGCTCGATGCGGCGACGCAGGCGAATCTCGATCTCGTGGAATCGCGCGGCGCGCGCGACGTAAGTCTGCTCGGCGCGCTCGATCGCACGATCACGCCGATGGGTGCGCGCAAATTGCGCAGTTGGATTTTGCAGCCGTTGCGCGAGCTGGGGGAGTTGCAGCAACGCCAGCAGTTGATCGCCGATCTTTTGCAGGAAGGCGATTTGCTGGTGTCGTTGCGCGCGAGTTTGAAAGCGGTGCGCGATATGGAACGCGCAGCGGGCCGGCTGTCGCAGGTCTCCGGCAACGCGCGCGATCTCGTGGCGCTGAAATTTTCGCTGCGCGAAATTCCCGCGCTGCGAGCGGAAGTGCGCAAGCTGCTCGAGCGTCTCGCCTTTGGAAAAAATAATGGGAATGGCGGCGGCGAACTATTGGCGCAGCGCGCTTACGATCAGATCCAGGAATTGCCGGAACTGGCGGCGAAGCTGGAGAGCGCGCTAGTTGATGATCCACCCTTCACGTTGAAAGAGGGAGACATGTTCCGCGACGGTTACGACGCGGCGCTCGACGAGTTGCGCGACGCGTCGCGCGAAGGAAAACACTGGATTAACGAGCTGCAGGAACGCGAGATCGAGGCGACTGGGATCAAGTCGCTCAAGGTGCGATTCAATTCTGTCTTTGGCTACTTCATCGAGATCACGAAATCGAATCTCGCGAACGTGCCGGCGCATTACACGCGCAAGCAAACGACGGTCGGCGGCGAGCGTTTCATCACGCCGGAGTTGAAGGAAATGGAGGCGAAAATTCTCGGCGCGGACGAGCGTGCGCGGAATCTGGAGTATCAACTTTTCCAAAAAACACGCGACGACGTGCTGGCGCATCTGGCCGCACTGCAAGCGACAGCCGACGCGATCGCGTTGCTCGATGTTGCGGCGGGACTCGCGGAGACAGCGCGCTTGTTCAATTACTGCCGGCCGACGCTCACCACATCGCGTCGGCTAACGATCAAAGACGGACGTCATCCCGTGCTCGATCAGAATTTGGCGGAGGAAAAATTCGTGCCGAACGATACCGAGCTCGATGGCGACAAGGCGCGGCTGGCGATTATCACCGGGCCGAACATGGCGGGAAAGTCGACCTACATTCGGCAGGTCGCGCTCATTGTTTTGCTGGCGCAGATGGGCAGCTTCGTGCCGGCGGCGGCGGCGGAGATCGGGTTGGTCGATCGCATTTTCACACGCGTCGGCGCGAATGACGATCTCGCGCGTGGACAGTCGACGTTCATGGTGGAGATGAACGAGACGGCTAACATCGTGAACAACGCGACCGAGCGCAGCCTGGTGATTCTCGACGAGATCGGCCGCGGCACATCGACCTTCGATGGGCTGTCGATCGCGTGGAGCGTGGCGGAATTTCTGCACGATAAAATCAAAGCGCGCACGTTATTCGCGACCCATTATCACGAGCTGACGAAGCTGGCGGCGGAACGCAGCGGCGTGGTGAACTACAACGTGGCGGTGCGCGAATGGAACGATCAGATCATTTTTCTGCGCAAAATTATCGAGGGCGGCGCGGACAAGAGCTACGGCATCCAGGTTGCGCGGCTGGCGGGATTGCCGAAGGAGATTCTGGAGCGCGCCAAGGATATTCTCGCACAATTGGAAAAACCGCCGGAAACGGCCGCCCCGCCAACGCGGTCGCGGCGCGGAAAAAAGAATCGTGTGGCCGGCGAAAAACCGCAGCTGGATTTATTATAGTGCAACGCGATGGCTGTTAAGACGGAGAAAGATTTGAGCGCGGATTTACATGGGCATTGGCTCAAGGCCGTGGCCGCGATCGAGCAGCGTAATTTTGCCTACGCGATCTCGCTGCTGCAGGCGATCCTGAAACAGGAACCGGAATTCTTGACCGGCCGGCAATTGTTGCGGCGCACGGAGGTCGCGAAGTTGAAGTCGGCGAAAAAAGTTTTTTCAATCTTTCCACCGCGTCGGTCTCGGTCATGAGATTGCAGCGTGAAATCAAGAAGGATCCGGCAAATGCCGTGGTGCAGGTCGAAAAAATTCTGGAGGACGAACCGCAGCATAAACAGGCGAACCTCGCCTTGAAGGAAGCCGCCGGGGCAGCGGGCTGGTTGGAAACGGGTGTCTTCGCTTTGCAAACCGCGCTCGAGGGAAATGCCGAAGACACGAAAGTCATGCACGAGCTGGCGAAATTGTATTCCGAGCTCGGCGATCACGAGAACGAGGTGCGGATGTACGCATTAGCGAATCGGACCCGGCGGATGCGGAGGCGGCGCGGCGCGGCAAGGATGCGTCGGCACGAGGCTCGATGAAGAGTGGCGGCTGGGGGGCAGGCGGAGAGTTATCGCGATTTGATTCGCGACAAGGAGGCGGCCGTTTCGCTGGAGCAGCAGAACCGCATGACGTTGACGGGTGAATCGCTCGATCAACAAATCGCGGAGGCCTACGCCGTGCACCAGGCCGATCCTCAGAATCTGGATTTGGCGAAGCGGCTCGGGGGTTAAGCGAGCAGAAGGATGAATTGGAGTCGGTGATCGCGTGGTTTCGCTACGCGGTTGATCTGGCGCAAGGCAGCGACCCCGGGCTCGGACGAAAGATTTCGGATTTGGAAACGAAGCAAGTGGATCGCAGTGTGGCTGCGCTGGAGGAGGAGTTGAGCGGAATGTCAGCCGACGCGCTCACCTTTTCCGAGAAAGCAGCGGCGCTGGCGGAGGCGAAGAAGAAACGCGCCAGTTTGCTCATCGAGGACGCGCGCAGACGCGTGGAGCGGAATCCGACCGATTTGCAGTTTCGCTTCGAACTCGGCGAGAATTTGATGCAGGCGGGACAATTGCGTGACGCGTTGCCGGAGCTGCAGCGAGCGCGCCAAAACCCGAATGCGCGTTTGAAAGCGATGAACGCGCTTGGTCGCTGCTATCGCGAACTGGGCATGCTCGATCTCGCGGCCAAGCAGCTCGAAGAAGCCGCGGGCGAGATCATGAGCATGGATGCGATGAAGAAGGACATCGTTTACAACCTGGGACTGGTTTACGAGCAGATGGGCGAGACGGAAAAATCGCTCACCTGCATGAAGCAAATTTACGAGGCCGACTACGGTTATCGGGACGTGGCGTCGCGCGTGGAAAGCAGTTACACCCGCGGTGGCCCTTAGGCATTGCTACATCCAAGTGGACGCGCGGAAGCGAATCCCAGTTACCGGGCGCAACGTCCGGCAACAATCACTTATTATGAAGCATCAAATCCTGAAAACTGCAGTTTGTCTCAGCGCGTGCGCGGCTTTTGTCGTCAGCGCAGGAATTATTCGCGCCGCGACCGAGCCGGCGAAAGCGACCGACAAATCGATGAGTCTGAGTTCGGCGGACAAATCGTTTATGAAAGCCGCGGCTAAAGGCGGAATGATGGAAGTCGAAATGGGTCAGATGGCCGCGAAGGACGCGACGAGCGCCGACGTGAAGAAATTCGGCGAACGCATGGTGACGGATCACGGCAAAGCCAACGAAGAGTTGAAGGCGTTAGCCGCGAAGAAAGGCGTGGAGCTTCCGGCCGCTCCGAGCGTGAGTAAATGGAAGTCGGACAAGGATTACGTCGACATGATGGTAAAGGATCACGAGAAGGATCTGGCCGAATTCGATAAAGAAGCGAAGAGCGCGTCGGATGCCGACGTGAAAGCGTTTGCCAAGAAAACGTCCGCCGTTATTCGCAAGCACCTCGCGCTGATTCAGGACATTCAAAAGAAGATGAAGTAACGCGCTGGCGAAGTTTAGGAAAACGACGCGCTCTTCCGGCGCGTCGCTTTCTTGTACGCGACAGATGCGCATGATCGGGTCGGCTGTAAGCTAAGCGTGATGCCAGCTCCAGCATTGCCGCCGGGCACGACGCAACGCACGCTCGCCATCATTATGGGCGGCGGCGCCGGCACGCGCTTGTTTCCGCTTACCAAGGATCGGGCCAAGCCGGCGGTGCCGCTGGGTGGCAAGTATCGGCTGGTAGACATCCCGATCAGCAATTGCCTGAACTCCGGCATGCGCTCGATCTACGTGCTGACGCAGTTCAACAGTATGTCGCTGCACCGGCACATCCAGGCGAGCTACAAGTTCGATAATTTCTCGCGCAGTTTTGTCGAAATTCTCGCGGCGCAGCAGACGCCGGAAGGCTCGGAATGGTATCAGGGCACGGCGGACGCAGTGCGCCAGAACATGCGCTACTTCCTTGAGCGACCGTTCGATTATTTCGTCGTCCTCAGCGGTGATCAGCTTTACCGGATGGATTTTCGCACGCTGTTGCATCAGCACATCACCAGCGGCGCTGATATCACTTTGGCGACGAAACCGGTGCGTCGCGAGCAGGCGACCGACTTCGGGTTAATGCAGAGCGGCGGCGACCGGCGCATCTCGAATTTTGTCGAGAAGCCGAAGGATGCGGCAGTGTTAGACGCGATCAAGATGGATGCGGAGTTGCTGCGCGCGACCGGTTCGCGGGAGGGGGCCGAGCTCTATCAGGCGTCGATGGGCATTTACGTTTTTAATCGCCAGGTTCTCGTCGAATGCCTCGACAACGAGCTGTTTGATTTCGGCAAACACGTCATCCCGGAAGCGATCAAGCAGCGCAAAGTGTTTGCCTATATTTTCGACGGCTACTGGGAAGACATCGGAACCATCCGCGCGTTTTACGAGGCAAATCTCGATCTCACCGATATCCTCCCCGACTACAGTTTTTTTAATGCCGACGCGCCGATTTACACGCATCCGCGTTTTCTTCCCGGCAGCAAAATTAACGGCGCGACGTTGCGGCAGGCGATCGTCTCCGACGGCTGCATTATCTCCGACGCGCATTTGGAGCGCTGCGTGGTCGGTGTGCGCAGCATCATTCAAAGCGGCGCGACCATTCGCAACAGCGTGGTGATGGGGGCCGATTATTACGAAAGCGATGCGCCGGATCGCGACACGGGGCGGCCACTCATCGGCATCGGCAAGAATTGCGTGATCGAGCGCGCGATCATCGATAAGAACGCGCGCATTGCCGACGGCGTGGTGATCACGCCGGAGGGGAAGCCGGAAAACTTCGACGCGGAGAATTACTACATCCGCGACGGGATCGTGGTGATCCCGAAAAACGCGACGCTGCCGCCCGGTTTTTGGATCTAGGCGCTAGCGATTCTGCGGAAGATTCGCGAACTGGCCTTCGGTCTCCCATTTTTGCTGCTGGTTCCACGGGAGGCTCGACTCTTTTTTCTTGGCATCGGGATCGCTAACGAGGGCGACCTGCTTTTTTTCCGTCGCGCAGGAGCAGAGGAAAACAGCGAAACCAATCGTCGCCAGGGAAGTGGTGCGTTTAAGAATTTGGGCCAGCATAAATAACAGTGTCTCCGGGTTGCACCTGGACGCCGCGCGCCAGGCTGCCGCTAAGAATGTCACCGATGGCTGTGGCCGGTTCAACCGAAGAGATGCGAATTTTGCCGATGATGGTGCCACCGCGGAGGACGAGCATTTCCGCGTTCGATTCCACGCCCTGGCGGTTTCCGAGATTCAGCACCACGAAATTGTAGGCGCGATTGACCGCCAGGACCGTGCCTCGGATCGAGCCGCGGAAGCCGGGATCGCGCTGTTTGACGGCGAGTTCGGGGCCGCGCGCGCCTCCGGGGTGCGAATATTTTGCGTAATCAGCTGCTTCTCGCGCTCAGCGTTATCGAGTTGCTTGCGTGCGTCGTCGAGCTGCGCCTGCAATTCGGAGACGGAAGGTGCGCCCGGATCCGGTTTGGGTGGCGCCTTGGTCATTTCATCGATGTGTTTTTACAATTCGCTGATCTGCGTCTCGTTGGCCTGCAATTTCGCCTGCAAATCCGATTTCTCCGTTTGCGTCTTCACCACTTCGGCCTCGGCGCTCGCCACGCGGCTCTCGTTTTCCGTCACTTTCGCGAGGTCGGTCGCGACCTTGGCCTCGCGGGCTTTTACTTCCTTTTCCACCGCGGCGCGCGCGCTCTCGGCAGTTTCCTTTTGCGCGGTAGTGGCAGCGACATCGTTGCGCAGCGTTTTCACCTTCGAGCCGCTGAGCACGCCGAAAACGGCCGCGCCAAGAAGCAGGAACAGAGACAGCGCGATCAGGTTTTTCGGGGAATTCACGGCTCGGGAACCGGCAAACTTTCTACACAATACGCCCGCTCGTGACAATGAGAAACGCCCGCTTGCGTGACGCCGTCGCCCCGCCTATAGGGTGCACGCATGGGGCAACAACTTCGAGCACGAGTGAAGCGGACGCGACGGAAAGCCTATCTGCAACGTCGCAAAGCCAAGACGAAACTTGCGCCGCGTCCGCTGGCCAAGTCTCGCAGTCGCAAACCAGCGCCCGCCAAAGCGGAGTAAACCGCAGCGCGCAAATCGCGTGCAATACCTGATCGTCGACGGCCATAGCGTCATCTTTGGCTGGCCGGAACTCGAGCGCCTGCACCAGAAGCGTTCCGCGCTCGCGCGCGACAGTTTGGTCAAACAACTCCGCGACTTCCAGGACTACAGCGGCGTCCGCGTGATCGTGGTGTTTGATGGCGCGGGCTCCACGCCCTCCGATGTTTCCGAGCCGCACGGCATCCAGATTTTTTATTCCCGGGCCGGGCAGACAGCCGACACGATCATCGAGCGGCTCGCGAGTCGTTACGCGGAAAAATTCGAGCTCGTCGTCGCTACGAGCGATCTGCTCGAGAGGGAAACGGTGAGCGCGTGCGGCGCGAATTGCATTTCCATCGAAATGCTGCGCCAGCTCGTGCGCGAAGCGTTGCCGGGTTAAGCGGCGCCCAGCAGAGCGGGTCGGCTATGAATCCGTCGCGCGTGTTGCCGCGCGGTGACGAGGACCCGCGCGAGCACGCAATAGAGCTGGGCGACGGGCAAATTTTTGCTGACGTAACCGTTGGCGCCGGCGCGCAAGGCCGCGTGCATGCGCTCTTCGTCGTAGCCGAGGCCGGTGAAAACAATGATCGGCAGAGTCGCATCCATTTCGCGAATGAACGTGATCAAAGAAATGCCATCCACCTTCGGCATGTGCAAGTCGACGATCGCCACTTCGCAGCGATTTTCCTGCAGCCAGCCCGCGGTGCGGAAGCCTTCGTTCAGCGCCGCGCAGGTGTGCCCGTGGCGGCTGAGATAGGTGGCAAGAAACTCCGAGATGCCGGGGTTATCATCGATAATGAGGAATTCAACGTCTTGCGTGGCGGCGTTCATGTTATAATTACCATAAAGCAGCTCTCTTGCCATCCGCGCC
This sequence comes from Verrucomicrobiota bacterium, assembly GCA_030854105.1. Taxonomy (GTDB): domain Bacteria; phylum Verrucomicrobiota; class Verrucomicrobiia; order Chthoniobacterales; family UBA10450; genus AV69. Next base: position 19,453 of record JALYTV010000016.1, read on the forward strand.
TGCATATGGCTCCCGCGCCGAAGCAGCCGGCTGAATCGCGTTCGGCTAAAGACCGAGTTTGCGTTCGATCGCTTTCAGCCGCTGTAGCAATTCGCCGATGCGATTGTTCCACGCCTTCGCTTTGCGCGACTCGCGCAGTGGCACCGCCGGCGAATCCGACCAAACGCCACCGTGAATGTTTTTCCCGACGCCCGATTGCGCGCCGATCATCGTGCCGTCCCCGATTTCCAAATGCCCCGCGAATCCCGCCTGTCCACCGACCATGACACGGGAGCCGAGGCGCGTGCTGCCGGCGACGGCGGACTGCGCGGCCAGGACGGTATTTTCGCCAATGATCACGTTGTGGGCGATTTGGACGTGATTGTCGATCTTCGCGCCTTTTTGCAGCCAGGTGCGGCCAAAACGCGCGCGATCGATGGTCGCGTTCGCGCCGACTTCGACGTCGTCATCGAGCTGCACGATGCCGAACTGCGGCACTTTTTCTTGTCCGCTCGCGGTCATTTCGAATCCGAAACCGTCGGCGCCGATCACGACGCCGCTGTGCAAAATAACGCGCGCGCCAAGCTGGCAGCGCTCGCGAATCGTCACCCGCGGATAGAGAAAACATTGCGCGCCGATGACGACTTCGTGCCCGATGTAACAGCCCGCGCCGATGATCGTGTCGTCTCCGATCCGTGCGTCCGCTTCGATGACCGCGTGTGGTTGGACGGAAACGCGCGCGCCGAGTTTCACCGATGGCGCAATCACCGCGCTCGGATGAATTCCCGGCGCGAAAGCGATCGGCGGCGGGGCGAAACGCAGCGCGATTTGCTCAAACGCTTTCGCCGGATTTTGCGCGCGGATCACAGCCGACCCGATCTGCTCTTTGAAATCAGCCGGCACGATCACCGCCGCCGCCCGCGTCTGGCGCAGCGCGTTGAGGTAGCGCGGATGATAAAAAAACGAGAGCTCGTCCGGCGTTGCTTCAGCCAGGGACGCGACGCCGGTGATGGCGAGAGCCTTGTCGCCGTCGGATTCGCCGCCGATAGCCGACGCGATCTCGCCGAGGGTCAGCTTCACGCGCTCAGCTTTTCGAAACGGCGGTGCGGACCGCGTCCAACTGTCCCGCGGAGCCGAGCTTCTCGTTTTTGTGCGCGATAAAGTCCGCGTATTCCTTCATGAAAATTTTGCCCGGATCACGAAAATCGAATTTCTCGGGATGATCGCGGAAGTATTCGCGATGCACGCGCGTCCAGACGAGACGGCCATCGGTATCGATGTTCACCTTCGTCACGCCGAGCTTTGCGGCCGGCAGATATTCTTCTTCGTTCACCCCGCGCGCGGAGGGATCGAGCTTGCCGCCGGCGGCGTTAATGCGCTCGACTTCCGACTTCGGCACACTCGATGAACCGTGCATGACAATCGGCGTCGGCGGCAATCCAGCCGCTTTCAAATTGTCGCGAATTCCCTCGATGACGTCGAAGTGCAGGGATTGCTGGCCTTTGAATTTGTAAGCGCCGTGGCTGGTGCCGATGGCGGCCGCAAGCGAATCGCATTTGGTCTGCTTGATGAAATCGACTGCTTCGACCGGATTGGTGAGACAGGCGTGTTTTTCGTCGACCGAAATATCTTCTTCGACGCCGCCGAGCATCCCGAGCTCCGCTTCCACGCTGATGCCTTTGGGATGCGCGCGATCGACGACGCGCTTGGTAATGGCGACATTTTCTTCGAAGGATTCGTGGCTGGCGTCGATCATTACCGAACTGTAGAAGCCGGAGTCGATGCAATCGTAACAGGTCTCCTCGTCGCCGTGATCGAGATGCACCGCGAAGATGGCGTCGGGAAAAATTTCCTCGGCCGCACGGATCATCGCTTCGAGCATTCTCTTGTCGGCGTATTTGCGCGCGCCTTTGGAGAGCTGAATGATGAATGGCGCCTTGCTCTGGATGTTGCCCTGAAACAGCCCGAGGAGCTGCTCCATGTTATTAATGTTGTAGGCGCCGGCGGCGAATTTTCCGTAAGCGACTTGGTAAAGCTGCGCGGTGGTGACGATCATGAGAGTGGAATGCTAGCCGATACGATGGCCGGAATTCCGGAAGCTATCGCGCTTCGGAAAAATGCAAAAGGGCTATTCCGCGCGCGCCGTCGCGGGAAGGGCGATACTCACAACCGTGCCGTGCGGATTCGTGTCGATGTCGACGCGGCCGTTGTGATCGAACACGGTGCGTTTCACGATGGGCAAGCCAAGGCCCATGCCGCGGGCTTTCGTCGTGCAAAACGGCGAGAAAACTTTGTCGCGCATTTCCGGCGCGATGCCGCGGCCATTATCCTGCACGGTCACGAGCACGCCGCTGGCGTGGCCGTTTTCACGGATCGGTTTCGCGGAAAGGGTGATCTTCGGTTTGCGCTTGTCGACGACGGCTTCGGCAGCGTTGGCGACGAGATGCGCCACGACTTCGGCAAGGGCGTCGCCGTCGCCGAGAATTTGCGGGAGATCGGCCGGCAATTTGGTTTCGATCGCCACGCCGCCGTTGACGCTGAATTTGCGGCGCGCCATCTCGAGTCCCTGTTCGACCGGGCCGCGCACATCGAGCAGGCGAAGATTCAGTTGCGCCGGGTGCGCGAAGGAATTGATCTGCGTGATGATTTTGTCGAGACGCTCGACTTCTTTGACGACGATCTCGCTGAAGCTGGCGCGAAAATCGGCGTCGTCGAAACGCTCTGGCAGCAACTGCGCGAAGGTTTTGATCGCGACCAGCGGATTGCGGATTTCGTGCGACATGCTGGCGGCGAGATCGGTCCAGAACGCGGCGCGCTCCAGCAAATCCTGCTTTTGCCGCAGGTTGTCTTCCACCGTGAGATCCTGGATGACCGCAACCGCGCCGAGCGGCTTTTGGCCGTCCATGAGCCGACGCGCTTCGGCGGAAAGCGGACGCCGCGTATTCGGCTCCAGCCATTGTTCGGGCGGCAGCGGAGAGGTCGTGTCGAGCGTTTCGCGCAGCAGCAGCGCGAGCTTGCTGCCCGCGGCCTCGGCGGGTTGATTCAACGCGTCGGCGGCCGCCACTCCAAGAATTTCCTCCGCCGGAGGATTGAACCAGCGAATCATTCCTTCCTCGTCGATCGCGACGATGCCGGGCGGAATCGATTTCAGCAGCGTTTCCGCCAGTGTTTTCTGGATCGTAACTTCTTCGTAGAGCAACGCGTTTTCGAGAACGGTGGAAACGTTTTCCGCCAGCAGCATCAGGTTCTCGAGATCGCCGTATTCGAAACGCTGTCCGGTGAGGCGACGACCGAAAAAGAGCCAGCCGATGATCCGGCCGCGCGCGTAGAGCGGCACGATCACTTCGGCGCCGAAGGTATCGAGCGCGCGGCGCAGGAGAGAGCGCTCGCTGAGCTGCGTGATCTGCGGGAGATTATCGCGCGAAATCAGGTGCGCATTTTTTTCAAACCAGCGTACCAGCGGATCGCGTTCGTCGTAGTCGACCTCTCCCGTATCCGGCAGGCAGCGCAGGCCGGCGCGCAGTTTGTAACGATCGCCGGCGCGGATGCGGGAGAAAATGCCGACGCGCGTGACGCCGACGGCATCCGCCACGCCTTCGACGACGTTCGCGAGCAAGGCTTCGACATTATCGAACCGGCGGAAAACTCTGGGGAAACGCATAAGAGGAAGGCCGGACGCTCGGCTCATAGACGACACGATCTCAGTCGCCGGGCTCGGAGAAATGCTGCGCGTATCTTCGCGCAGTTCGCGATTTTGTTCGGCCAGCGCGAGGTAATCGAAAGCGCGGGCGAGAAGAGCTTGGAAACGATTGCGTTCCAATTGCAAATCCTCGGCCGCGTAAATTCCGAATTGTTCGGCGTCGCGCAGGGGATCGGAGCGCGGCGTGCCGAGAGCGATGAGAAGCGCTTCGGGCTGCTCACGCTGGAGTTGCTCCACCAGCGCGCGCGTCTCCTTCGCGCGCAAGTCGAGGAGGACGACAGCCGGCGCGTTCTGCGCCACGGTGGCTTCCAGCCGGCTCGCTTCCTTCACATGTCGCACTAGCGCGGTGGTGCGCAGATAGGCTTTCGCCCTTCGCACCAGCTCGGCATCCTGTGTGTAAACCACGCAAACAGAGGAGAGCGTCATGCTGCGGCGACCTCCTCATTGAAACGCGCCAGGGGAAGGTAAATGTGAAAGGACGTGCCCTTGGTCAGTTCGCTTTCCACTTCGATTTGCCCCCCGTGCTCTTGAATGATGCCATGCACCACTGAAAGCCCAAGCCCTGTGCCATAATCCTTTGTAGTAAAGAATGGGTCGAAGACGTGAGGTAAATCTTCGGATTTTATTCCTTCCCCGGTGTCGCAAATTGAAATACGGAGAACTTCGCGGGCGTCGTTGCTCTCGGACAGGAAAGGGGTGGAGATCGCGTCGCCTGTTTTGATTTTCGTGGAGACGGTCAGCTCCCCGCCGCGCTTCATGGCGTCCATCGCATTCAAGAAGAAGTTTAGGAAGACCTGCTCGAGCTGATCGGAGTCCGCGTGAACAGTGTCTACGTTGGCGTCCCACGCGCGGGTGAGTTTCACCTCTTTCTGGTAGAGGCGATGCTGGACCAGGAGCAGCGCTTTCTCCAAAATTTCATGGACGTGCATGGGGCGAAGAAGCGGTTTCGTGGGGCGCGCGAAACGGAGAAGTTGATTCACCAATGAATCGATCCGATCAATCTCGTGCACGATCAGGCTGGAGAAGGTTTCGCGGAAGTCGGATTCCTCGTAACGCTCGGGCAGGAGTTGCGCGAAGGTCTTGATCGAGACTAACGGGTTCTTAATCTCGTGCGCCATGCCGGCCGACAAGGTGCCGAGGCTGGCCAAACGATCGCTGCGACGTATCTGCAACTCGAGGCGCTTGAGCGCCGTCACATCCGTAAGCACCATCAGAGCACCGAGAAGTTGGCCATCCTGACTTTGAAAGATCGAGCCGCTGGCGCGCGCCACCACGTTACCGTGACGCGACCGAAGGTAGACTTCGCGATTTTCCTGTCGAGTTTTCGTGGTCAACGTTTCAGAAAGAATTTCCGATATGGATGCTGGCAATTCCTCGATGGAACGATCGAGCATACCAGCGGGCACGATGCCGGTAATCTGCTCCGCCTCCTGATTAAAAACAGTGATACGCCCTTCCGCGTCCGCCGCAATGACGCCCGTCGTCAAATTTTGCAGCAGGATCTCGTTGTAGATTCGCGCGTTCTCGACCTCGGTGAAGAGTTTCGCGTTGTCGACCGCAATGCCGAGTTGTCCACAAAGGACCGTGAGCGCGTCCTGTTCGACTCGGCCGTAGATGCGGCCGGAGAGGCGCGGTCCCAGCAGCATGATACCGGCCAAGTTTTCGCGGGCGAAAACGCCGAGTGCGGCAACCACGTCGAGTTCTTCCAAACGATCGCGCACCGCCAAAGTCTCAGGCGTGGTGCGGATACGCTGAAGTTCGTCAAGAATAACGGGCTCGCGGTGCTCGCGCAGCCAGCGCATGAGGACGCCATCCGCATAAATCTCCGGATACAGTGGCTCCGAAGGCGAAGTCGCGGGTGGGTATTGCAGCGAGAAACGTCCCTTGTTTGTCGCGAGGTAGATTGCAACCCGATCCGTTCCCACTGCCTCGGCAATAGTCTCGGCGAAGCGTCGCAGTAACTCTGGCAGCGTGGTGATGGACTCTAGAATCGCAGCCGCCTTGCCGACCGTGGCACGGAAATCCAAACCGCGAGTGCCGACAAATAACCGATCCGCCAGCGATTGAGAAACCCCGCGCGCAGGAGCCATGGCAAAGGCGACTACTAATGCCGCGAGAATGTGAGCGATGGAGCGGGAACTGGAAGGAGCGATCGGATTGAGGGCAGCAAATGTCAACCACCAAAGGACGGTATAGATCGATAGGAGATAGACCGCGAGTAAAACATACGACAACGCTCGTCGCAGCAGGAACCCCACATCCATGATCTTTCGCGTGGCGATGCCATAGGCGACGATAAGGCTGAAGACCAGGATGCGGAACGGGGCAAACCAGACCAGGTGCGCTCTGTCAAAAAAAAAGCCTAGGAGGTAGGCAAGAAGCACTGAACTGAGCGTCGCGACTGCACCGGTAAGAATGAATGTAAACTCGGAGCGCCTTATTCCTTTGGCTCGGCGGGTATCACGCGCATAGGAAAAAATGATCGCTAGCGCCGTGGCAAAAAAATAAGCAGCGTAGATAAGTGGAGCACGGCCATAAATTGGGGCGGGGAGACTGACGAGAGAGTCAGGCGACTGATTGAACCGCGCTCCGAGCAGGAACCATTTGGTCTGACAGAAGGCTACCGCACCAATGGCCGCGAGCATCCAAATCCATGAAGTCCGCAGAATTTCCTTCCAAGATCGATCGCGTTTCTGGATCGATAGACGAAGAAAATTAGCCGACGTTAATATCAACGCCGCAGAGGCCGAAGCTTGTCGGATAAAGAAAGCGGCGGTCTCAGCTCGATTTGTAGAGAAAACTGCGCAGAGGCTCCCGAGCCAACTCGCGATAAATAACGATAGCAACAAAAAGCATTGATTCGTTCTACGATTCGGATTCGATTGGAATACGGCAAAACCGAGCAGTAGCTGGATGATGATTGCTACCAGGATCGGCGTTGCGAGTCCGTTGCCTAACATACGATGCGGTTTACTATCATGCTGCTGGCACTGCCACCGAGGCCACGCACATTGATTAATGCACATCCGAGAGCAGCTTTTCTCGGTCTTTTGGCGACAATATCTAAATCGCACGCGGGATCCGCAGTGTCGTAATTCGCCGTCGGGGCCAAAACTTGGTCGCGGAAACTCAAGGCGCAGGCGGCGATTTGGAAAGGTCCACCAGCTGAGAGTGGATTTCCGGTAACGCCTTTGACCGAGCTTACCGGAATAGCGTATGCTCGTTTTCCGAAAACTAGTTTAATATAACGAATTTCGCCTGCATCTAAGACCGGATGGCCGGGACCGTAGGCGGAAATGTAATCGATTTCTTCTTCTTGGCGGCTGGCGTTCGCCAAAGCCATCTTCATTGCGTCGACGAGCCCAGATCCCGGTTCGGCTGAAAAGTTGTCCCTCGTTTTTCCGTATCCTGTTATTTCTAAGTAAATCCGAGCGCCTCGGGCCCGCGCTCTATCCATTTCTTCGAGCACAAACATGCCGGAACCCTCTGAGATTACGCCGGAATCTCGCTGTAAATCGAACGGTCGACTTGCCTTCTCTGGCTCGCTGTTCCTACAGGAAGAGAGACCGGTAACAATAAATGCAGCGAGACTGTATTTCGTGATTGGCGCATCGGCACCCCCTGCTATCGCCATTTCTGCCTCGCCTGATCGGATCATATCGGCGGCCAACGCGACAGCGTCTAATCCCGAAGGACATGCTGAAGAAACGGTCTCTGCTCTCCCAAGGGCACCAACGCGGTCTGCGATGGCGTTGGCGGCTGCTTGCGGTGCAAGCGCACTGAGAGTCATAGGTGACACCCCGTCTGGACCGCGACGATCGAAGTTGCCGAATTCCCGCTCGATGATGTCCATGGCGCTGGTGCTAATGCCAACAACAATGGGGGTAGGGCCGGCAAAGTCCGCTCCATCGAGCGGGATCCCCGCATCCTTAAGTGCCATCATCGCTGCGGCATAAGCAAATTGCGTATGGCGCGCCATGCGCTTGGGCTTCATTTCCGGCTCGATGTATTTGAGCGGGTCGAAGTTTTTCACCTCGCCGGCGATGCGACTCTTCAGATCGCTGGCGTCGAAGAGCGTGATCGGCCCGATGCCGCTGCGGCCGTGAAGGAGGGAGTCCCAGAAGGCGTCCAGACCGATGCCGTTGGGTGCAATTACGCCCATGCCGGTGACGACGACGCGGTTTTGTTTGATCATGCGTCCGCCTTCAAGAGCTCTGGGCAACCTCGAGAACGCGCTGGCTATAAGCCACTCGCGGAGACCTTACCGTGATGGCGGACGGGCGGGCGTGCATCGGAGCGCAAATTCTAGCCTCTACATTAATTACAGTCATTAGATTTCTTGCCTCGGTTATCATTCTTATTCACAAGTTTTTCACATTTTCACAAGTTGCATCTTGCGTGCCGCTATCTTTTATCACAACGTCGGCCCGCTTGTGAGCCCCGCCGCCCCAGCTGCCAACATTCCTCCCCTGCACGGCACGCACTTAGCTCTATTGCCCCAAGTGCACATGCCCGCCCCGGTCGAGTTGCCCAAGGTGCTCATTATCGACGACGAAATGGGTCCGCGAGAGAGCTTGCGGATGCTGTTGAAGCCGAATTATCAGATTTTCACCGCGGACAATGTGGAAACGGGCCTCGAATTGCTCAAGGAAAAGTCGCCCGATGTGATCGTGATGGACATCCGCATGCCGGGCACCAGCGGCATCGAGGGTCTGCGCCAGATTCGCGAAATCGACGCCCACCTCTCCGTCATCATGCTTACCGGTTTTGGCGCGCTGGAGACCGCGCAGGAGGCGCTGCGCCATGGAGCGAACGATTACATTAATAAGCCGTTTGATGCTGTGCAGATGCGCGACGTGATCGCGCGGAATGTGCAGCGCACCCGCCTCCAGAAAAAAGGCGAGGAAGCAGCGCAGGAGATCCGCGAGCTCAACGCCCGCTTAAGCGAAGAATTGGCGCAGAAGGAGCGATTGGCGTCGCTCGGCCAGGCTTCCGCGGAATTTGTGCACGATCTCAGTAATCCGCTCACCATCGTTTGGGGTTACGTCCAAATTTTGGCGCAAAAGCTCGAGCAATCCGAGAAGGCGAACGATAAAGGCGAGAAAGCGGCGTCGCCGCGCGAGCTCAATATTATCGAGCAGAACGTACGGCTATGCCGCGAGTTGCTCACCATGTGGCAGAGCTACGGCAACGGAGAAATCCGCAAGGCCAAGAACGTGTCGATCGTGAAGATTGTCCATGATCTCGCTAAGAGCATGGGCGGATTTGCGGTTCAAAACGGCGTCGCCCTGCAATGCGATGTCAGTGCCGAGGACGCGGTCGTTTCGGGAGACCCGGTGCAGCTGACGCGCGCGATTCAGAACGTGATGGTGAACGCCATCCAGGCGGCTTCCGACAGAAAGGGCTCCGTCACGGTTAGCGCCGAACGCAAAGATATGTTCGTCGATCTGCGGGTCGAGGATACGGGAAACGGCATCTCGCCCGAGCAGGCCGAGAAAATCTTCGAGCCATATTTCACCACCAAGCAAGGCAAAAGCGGCACCGGTCTCGGCCTCTATATTACCAAGAAGGTCATCGAGGACCACCGCGGGTCGATCAAGCTGGAGAGCAAGCCCGGTGTCGGCACGGCTTTCACGCTCTGCCTTCCGCTCTCCGCGAACTAGCGCTTGTCACCGGGCGACGGTTTCGGTTTGCTCCGAACGTGTCGTCTGCTTATCGAATTGCGCCGCTTTTTCTCATCCGGCTGGCGGGCGTGCCATTTGAGGCCGTGGAGAATCTCGCTACTCCGAAAGCCTTTGCGCTTGCGCGGCAAGTGATCGAGCGCGAAACCGAGAACGCGCGCGCGATCGCAGCAGCCGAGGAATTTTTCCGCTCACGCGAACGGCTGCTGGAGCCGGAGGTTTATCACGAGCTCCGACAGGCGACGCGCTTAAATCGCCCACCCAGGACGTTTTCAGACACGCAACCACCTGTTTTTTCCAACTACGCAGCCACTTCCACGGCTGTCCACTCGCTGCAAAACGAATTGGAGGCCTCTCTCGACGATGAAGTGTCCCGCGCGCGCCTCGCACTCTTGCAGGCAAGCCGCGAATTCCTCCCCGCTTACCTCGTCTTTGGCGCAGAGAATGTGCGCGAATTTCTGACCGACGAACTGGCTTCCGAACACGGATCGTTGCCCGCGCGCAACAACGCTGCTCGCAAAATCGAGCAAAGCGCGCTGCTTTATCTACAGCGCATCGCGGCCAAGAACGACACTTTCAGCCGCTTCGGTCCATCTAGTTGGGGCCGCGCTGATAACCTCGCTCGCGGAGCGACGTTGCAAATCGTCCCCGGCATTGCGCGCAATGAAGCGTTTCCGGAACGCTGGACCGCGCACGCCTTCGCCGGCGCCGTCAATGCGGACGCCGAAGCCTTCGCCTATTTTATTCCGCGGCTGAATCCAAACGGATTGCTCATGGGCGATCGTTTCGTTTTTGCCGATAGCGGCGAGGCGATCGATTTGAGCGGCGAAGATCTCGCCTTGCTAAAGAAATGCGCCGGCTCCGCTTCGGTGGCAACATTGGGCGAAGCCGCGGTGCGCGAACTCGTTTCCAGAAACATTTTGCTCGCAGCCCTCGAGGTGGCGGCGCTTGAACCTTTCGCGCTCGCGCAGATGCGTGACGATATCGCGAGTTGGAAACCGTGCGCCGCCAGATCGCGCTGGCTAACGCAGGCCGAAGCATTGTTGCAACTGGCCGCAGACTTCGCTGGCGAACAGGAGCCGGCGCGTCGCCGGGAAATTCTCGGTCTCGCGCGCGGCCAATTCAGTACTCTCGGCGCCGAGCGAAAAGCGGAGCAGCGCTCGCTTTACTCCGCGATCAATCCCATCGCCGAAGAGTGTTTTCGGCAAGCCGATTTCGTGCTGGAGCAGCGTGTGCTCGACGAAGTCGCAATCGACGCCGAGCCGTGGATCGATTTCTGGCGCGACAGCTTTGCCTTCGTCGCCTCGCGCGTCGCCGCCGGCTTGCGCATGATTTTTGAGAAAGCGCCGACCCGTAACGGCGCACTGCCGTTGCCGGCATTTTTGCGCGCGTGCGAAATGGCAAAGCTTCCACTCACCGGTTCCGGCCTGGTCGGTTTGTCGGTGATGGCGTTTCAGGAAATCAAAGCCGCGTTCCGGCAGCGCATGCAACCGCATGCCGCACTGGACGAATACGAGCTGACGACCGCCGACTGCCATTTTGTGCGCGATAATTTTCAGTACGATAAATTCGATGAGTTCACTTATCCGTCGGGCGATTTGCAACTGGCAGCGTCCTCAGCCGACGCGATCGCGCGCGGCGAGTACCAGTGGATTTTGAGCGAACTGCATCCGCCCGCCGCATTGCTGCATCACGCCGGCTACTGGAGTTGTCCCGACCAACCGACGTTAGACAGCGCGCTTTCCTCCATCGCCGGGCGCAGTTTTCATTTCGGGTTTTTCGCCGCCGACTTCACCGCGCATACGACCGTGCGCGCGTTCGATGCCATGCCGGAGCTCACCACCTTCGTTGCGCCGCAGCGCGCGAATCCAACATGGAAACAATTTCCGCCGTCGCACACCGAAGTTTATCTCGACGAAAAAACCAATGACGTCCGCCTGTGCCACGCCGTCACGCGTGAAGATCTTGGCTCGTTCGCGCGCAACTGGATTATCCCGCTCGGTTTCCATCCATTCCAATTCGGCCTGTCGCCGCAAATGCCGCGGTTGCGTTGCGGGCGCGTGATCGTGCAGCGTCGCGCGTGGGCCATTGCTGCGACCGAACTTGCGCCCGGCAAATACCACGGCGTCTCGCGTGAGCTCGTCGTTGCCGTGGAACGTCTGCGCGCCGCGCGGAATCTGCCGCGCTACGTTTACATCCGGCCCACCGAGCAATCGCTGCGTCGCAGCGGCGCCGAAGGCCGCGACAAAGACACCAAGCCCATCTTCATCGATCTCGAGAGCTATCTTTTTGTCGAAATTTTCCATCGCTGGCTGACGAAAGCCGGCGAGCTCGAGGTCACCGAAATGCTGCCCGCGCCCGACGATCTCTGGTGGCGCGAAGCGGACGGTCGCCGCACTTTCGAGCTGCGCACCCTTATCGTTCCTCGCTCATGAAAATCATCGCCATCGCAAATCAAAAAGGCGGCGTCGGCAAAACGACGACGGCGGTGAATCTTGGCGCAGCCATCGCCGAGCGCGGACAACGCACGCTCATTGTCGATCTCGATCCGCAGGGCAACGCTTCCAGCGCGCTCGGCATGCAGGATTTCGAGGGCGAAACGCTCTACGAGCCGCTGCTCGGCGACGCGTCGATCGTCGATAAAATTTTGCCGACGCGCCTGGAAAATTTGTTCCTCATTCCGGCCGACCTCGATCTCGCGGGCGCGGAAGTGCAGATCGCGCGCATGGACGATCATCTGCTGCGACTGGCGAACGCGCTGAAACCGTTGCGCGAAGATAACGCCTTCGATTTCGTGCTTCTCGATTGTCCGCCCTCGCTCGGCATTCTCATGACGAATGCGCTGGCGGCCGCCGATGAAATTCTCACGCCGATCCAGTGCGAGTATTTCGCGCTCGAAGGCTTGGTCAAAATCGTGCGCGTAGTCGACCAGGTGCGAGCGTCGGGTGCGAATCCGCAGGTCGAGATCGCGGGGATCGTCATGACGATGTTCGACAGTCGCACCAATCTCAGCGCGCAGGTGTTGCTCGAAGTGCGCACGCATTTCGCCGAGAAAATTTATGAGACGGTCATTCCGCGCACGGTGCGTCTGAGCGAAGCCCCGAGCTTCGGCCAAACGATTCTGGAATACGACAACGCCGGTACGGGCGCGCGCGCCTATCGGTCGTTAGCCGACGAGTTCATCCGGCGTCACGCGAAAGTTTTCGCCAAGCCGGCTGCGTGATTGCATAAACGAACGTGGAAAGCCTTTAAAGTCGGTTTTCTTTGCGATCGTCATTCCGTTTTTCTCGGCGACGCGTTGCGAGGCGTGATGGTCGACGTGAATGAGCGAGACGACGCACTCGAGCTGGAGATTGCGCACCTCACGCGCCGCTTCCGTCACGAGACCTTTGTTCCAAAAACTCGGATGCAATCGATACCCGATCTCGATTTCCTTGGCGCCGTCGACTTCCTGATGGAGGAAACCGCAGAAGCCGAATAAGCGCGTCGTCTGACGATCGATCATCGCGAATTGCGAGGGCGCGCCGGCGCGATTCCAAGCGAGGAATTTATTCAGCACTTCTTGTGTTTCCGCGCGCGTCTTCGGCCCGAACGAGAAGCGCATGAAATCGGCGTTCGCCATTAAATCGTAAAGCGCGTCGAGATCGTCGGCCGCGAAAAAACGCAGGCGAATGCGAGGCGTTACGAGATTCATCGGCTGCTGAAATAAAAAACCTGCGACAGGATTTCTCCCGTCGCAGGTTTTCTCAAGAAGATGCTCGGACTAGGAAGCCGGGCTGGCGGCAGGCGAAGGAGCGGCTTTTTCTTTCTCCGCTTTCTTCTCGGCGCGCTTCTCTTTCTTCGCTTCCTTTTCCGCCTTCTCGGCTTCGGTGAGCGGGCCGACCTTGACGGATTTCGCTTCCAACGAGCCGTCGGCCATTTTGAAGTAGGAGCCGCGCACTTCTTCGTTCGCGACCACGTCCTTCATCGTCGCAGCCGCTCCGGCTTTGGTGATGACGGTGGTGGTGGTGATTTTGAAGGAGCGGGATTTTTCCTTACCGGCGATGGTGAAGGTCTTCGCCTTGGCGTCAACCGACGCGATCATGCCTTGGAACGGAATGGCGCGCATCTTGGTGCTGGCCGAAGGCGGAGCTGCGGGAGCCATCGTGGCCGAAGCAGCCGCGCTGGGCGAGGGCGAAGCGTCCGCTTTTTTGCGGGCCGCCTGCGCTTGGAGAGGGAGGCAGAGGGCGAGGGCCGCGAGGCACGCACCCGTCATCAAGGTTTTCGATATTTTCATTGGTATTGGTGTTTTTTGGTTACAGCGGGATTGCTACGAATCCCGTCGCTTGTTGACGAGACCCGCCGCTGATTTGTTCATCGGGTGTAGAGAAAGCGCACCAGAAAAGCAACAGCGATATCACAATGCCGGACGCCGGGCCGCGGCCGGGCCCGCTCATAGCCGACCCGCTCATGGCTGCGGCCCAGCGAGGCGACGAAGCTCCGAAAACGTGGAGGTAAGGGGATTCGAACCCCTGACCTTCTCATTGCGAACGAGACGCTCTACCAACTGAGCTATACCCCCTAAGTCTTTTAGCTGAATAGACTTAACGTGTGAAAAGTGGCTTGTCAAAAATATGCCACCCACCCGTTTTGCCCCCCTGAGCATTTTCCGTCAGTCCATTCCTGTCCAGAAAAGTCAGGGTAGAACGATCAGCGGATCCGCTAAAGCCTCACTGAGATCGGTCAATTGCGAGGGAAAGATATGGAGGTGGAGCGGGATTTATCAAGTGAGAACGGCTCGCCCAATTGCTCGGTCGATGTCTGACGATCGGCGTTGACCACTTCAGTCAGGCGCCGAACCCTAATGGCTATTTGAACTCGGACGCCCATTCTGAGATGAATTGAGACGTCCCTCAATTTCTCCACCGGCATTCTCCTTCCGCTGACGGAGCTTAGTGCGACGCGTTTAAGTCAACCTCGGCGCAGTGATGAGGCGGGAAGCCAAAGCGCTGCGCGAAAAAACGAGCGTGCAGAACCTCGTTCGTTATGAACCCACTCGCTCGCCCAGGGAAACAGCGGCATGGAGCGTGCTCTACAAGCACTACTCAGCTGGTGCTTCTCCAAATGTTTTTCGGCAAAGGCCATTTTTTATCTGCTCGCCGCATTCCGTCGGCGTTTATTGTCATTGCCCTCAGCTTGGGACTGGCGAGCGTCAGCACGAGTGACGGAAGCTTTATCCAGAATCCTGACTTCACCTCTGTCACGTACTCAGGAAACAAGGCGGTCACGACGCTGTACGGCCAATTTGGCTCTGGCACCGGCAGCACACTTGTCGTCAGCGGTTGGGACACCAGTGGGTATAATTTCGTGTTTGCGCCGGGCACAGCTGCCG
>JALYTV010000134.1 GCA_030854105.1 Verrucomicrobiota bacterium
ATTGGGCCACGTGTTCGACCGCGATCTGCCAGCCGTCCACATGGGCGATCCGGTCGAAGCCTCGAACCCTTCGTTTGTCCAGACATTTCACGGTACCGTGTCCTATATCGACGCTTTTGTAGACCCGGCGACCCGCACCACGCTGGTTCGCGTGGTGGCGAAAAACACCGGCCTCCTGCTCAAGAAGGATATGTATGTGGACGCGGTCATCCACACCCGCACGGAGCGAAACATCCTGGTGGTTCCAGTCTCGGCCGTTCTGCGCGATTCCCAGAACGAGCCGATCGTATATGTGGAATCCGCGCCGGGTAAATTCGGGCAGCGGATTGTATCCATAGGGACTCAACAAGGGGAGCAGGTCGAGATACGGAGCGGATTGAGGGAAGGCGAAAACGTGGTCTCCGAAGGAAGCGTTTTTCTGCAGTTCGCCAGCACGTACCGGTAGGGAATCCGCACGGGAATGATCGCGCGCCTCGTTTCGTTCGCTCTCTCACAACGTTTTTTCATCATCGCCGGATCGTTGATGCTGATGATCTGGGGCGCGATCTCATTTGAGCGGCTACCGATCGACGCCTACCCGGACCTTTCCCCCACGCACGTGGAAATTATCACGCAGTGGCCCGGTCACGCGGCCGAAGAGATCGAACGGCAGGTCACGATTCCCATCGAGATCGAAATGAACGGAATTCCGCGCCTGGAATTTCTGCGGTCGATTTCGCTCTACGGCCTCTCGTCCGTGCAGATGAATTTTCAGTATGGAATCGATCCCTATTTTTCGCGCGAACAGGCATTTGAACGGGTGGCGAACGCGACCATGCCCACCGGCGTCACGCCTTCGCTTTCCCCGTTATTCAGCCCTAGCGGTCTGATTTACCGCTACGTGCTGCAAAGCCCGGACCGCTCGCCGCAGGAATTGAAAATCATCGATAACTGGGTGCTGAACCGCCGCTTTCGCGCCATTCAGGGCGTGGCCGACGAATCCGGCCTGGGCGGCACGACCATGCAGTATCAGGTGTTGCTCGATCCGGAAAAATTGCTCGCGTACGGCGTGACGGTGGCGCAGGTGTTGCAGCAGCTAGGCGCGAATAACGCGAATTCCGGGGGCGGCTTTTATTCGCAAGGCGGCCAATTCTATTACGTGCGCGGTCTGGGCCTGGTGCGCGATGCCGCCGATATCGGAAATATCGTTCTCACCACGCACAACGGAATTCCCGTTTATGTGCGCGATATCGCGCTGGTGACGATCGGTCATGCGCCGCGGCTCGGACAGTTCGGATTCATGCGCCAGAACGACGCGGTCGAAGGCGTGATCCTAATGCGCGTCGGCGAGCAGGCGCAGGTGGTGCTCGACCGCGTGGCGCAGGTGACCGACGATATCAACAAGCATGTCCTGCCGCCGGACGTAAAAATCGTCCCCTTCTACGATCGGCACGCGTTGATCGACGAAACCACCCACACCGTCGAACGCAATTTGCTGCGAGGCATGTTGCTGGTGCTGCTCGTTCTCGGGCTGATGCTGTTCAGCGTCCGGACGGCGCTGATCGTGGCGATTACGATTCCGTTTTCGCTGCTGTTTGCGTTTATCTGCCTCGATTGGCGGCATATCCCGGCCAACCTCCTCTCGATCGGCGCCATCGATTTCGGAATCATCGTGGACGGCGCGGTTGTGATGGTCGAGAATATATTCCGAGAATTGGCGGAACATCGTGGCCACGATCACAACCCGCTGGACGTCATCAGGAAGGCCGCGCGGGATGTGGAACGGCCCATCTTCTACGCGGTCGCCGTCATCATTGCCGCGTATATGCCGATTTACGTGCTCTCGGGACCCTCGGGCCGCCTGTTCCAGCCCATGGCGGATACCATGTCGTTCGCGCTCCTCGGGTCGCTGCTTTGCGCCCTCACGCTGCTACCCGTGCTGTGCGCCTACTTCATGAAAAACGTGCGGGAGCCGAAGGCGCGATACTTCGCGTGGCTGCTGCGCCATTACGGCCGTTCGCTCGGGTGGTGCCTGCGCAACCGGATCGCGACGGTGCTGCTGTGCCTCGCCGTTTTCGCCGCTTCGCTGCTGCTGATCCCTTCGATCGGCGCCGAATTCATGCCGCATCTCGACGAAGGCGCGCTCTGGGTTCGCGCCACCGCGCCGTATTCGATCTCGTTCGAAGAATCGAGCAAGCTCTCGCCGCAGATCCGCAATATTTTGCTGAGTTTCCCGCAGGTCACGACGGTCGCCAACGAACTGGGCCGCCCCGACGACGGCACCGACCCCACCGGGTTTTTCAACAATGAATTCTTCGTGGGCCTGAAGCCCTACGCCGATTCCGCATGGGGCGGGGCGATTCATAGCAAACCGCAACTCGTCTCCGCGCTGCAGAAGAAGCTCTCGTCGTTCCCCGGCGTGATCTTCAATTACACCCAGCCGGCCGAAGACGCCGTGGACGAAGCCGAGACGGGGCTCAAAAGCGCTCTGGCCGTCAAGATCTTCGGCACGGACCTGAAGATATTGGAGGATAGAGCCTCCCAGGTCAAAGACGTTCTTGAAAAGGTTCCGGGCATCGCGGAGATCACTATCGTTCGCGAACTGGGGCAGCCGAGTCTTACCATCACTCCGGATCGCGCCAAGATCGCGCGCTACGGCCTGAACGTAAGCGACGTGAATACTCTGGTAGAGACGGCCATCGGGGGCACCGCGGCCACGCAGGTGGTGCAGGGCGAGCGCCAGTTCGATCTTGTCGTCCGCATGAAGGAGCCTTTTCGCCACAACGCCGACGCCATCCGCAACCTGCTGATCGCAACGCCGGACGGCCAGCATCTTCCGCTTAGCCAGTTCGCCGATATTCAGGTCGAGAGCGGGGCTTCGTTCATTTACCGCGAATCGAATTCGCGCTACATCGGGATTCAGTTCAGCGTCGAAGGCCGCGACCTCGCCGGCGCCGTCGGCGAAGCGCGGCGGAAAGTGGACCAAGCGGTGAAGCTGCCGATTGGATATACGTTCGATTGGGGCGGCGAATATAAGGATTATCTTTCGGCGATGCTGCAGATGAGAGTGATCCTGCCGTTGACAATATTTCTGATCCTGATGATCCTGTTCGCGCTGTATGGAAACGTGAAGTTTCCGGTAGTGATTCTGATCAGCGTCCTGATAACCGAACCGGTCGGCGGCCTGCTCGCGCTACGTCTCACCAATACCAATTTCAGCGTTTCATCGCTGCTAGGGTTCATCGCTTTGATGGGCGTCGCCGTGCAGACCAGCGTGATTCTTTACTCGTTCATCAATAAGCTGCGCGCCGAAGGTCAGGATATTCCGGCGGCCACGCTCAATGCATCCATGCTGCGCTTG
>JALYTV010000017.1 GCA_030854105.1 Verrucomicrobiota bacterium
CCCGCTGTTCCTTGCTGCTCCTGCCCCTGCTCGGAGCGCTCACCTGGCAGCAGACTCGCATCTACCACGATGAAACGACACTCTGGCAGGATACCCTCCGCAAAAACCCCAACGCCTGGATCGCGTACGCAAATCTTGGAGGCGTCTTAGCCAAGCAGGGAAGATTGAGTGAAGCAGTCCGCGATTGCGAGATAGCGCTGGAACTGAATCCAAACGGAGCTGAAACACACTACAACCTCGCGAGCGCTCTTACCGGGCAGGGGAAAACAACGGAAGCGATGGAGCAATATCGGGAAGCGATTCGGCTGAAGGTGGGCTACGCGGAAGCGCATTATAACTATGGGCTGTTATTGGCCAATAATGGCCGCATGGCAGACGCGGTAACCGAGTTTCGAGCTGCCGTAAGCATACGACCCGACGATGCGGAAGCCTACAATAACCTCGGTGCGGCGCTGGCTGCGACGGGAGACATGGAAGGGGCTGTTGAAAACTATACCAAGGCGGTCGCTTTAAGGCCGGACTTTGCAGATTCTCTTTATAACCTTGGCTTGGTTCTGGAAGTCACAGGGAAGCTAGACCAGGCGACTCGCCGATATGAGCAAGCGATCGATGCCAGACCGAACTACATAGATGCGCTGATAAGGCTCTCGGTCCTACTAACCGCCCAGAATTCGCCGTTGCGCAATTCACAGCGCGCTCTCGAACTCGCGCGCCAGGCCGTCAATTTGACCCGCTCGGAAAATCCGCTGGCCTTCTCTGCGATGGCCAACGCCTACGGTAGTGCGGGGGAGTATCACGCAGCGGCGGAGGCGGCCCGGCGCGGATTCGAGTTGGCAAACGTTCAGGGAAATGCCGGCCTGGCCGCGAAGCTCCAGTCGCAGCAAGAGACGTACGCAGGATTGCGCGATACCCATCGATAGCGGTGTTCATCCTTGTTGGATCGAGCCTGAGTAAGGGAGGCGTTTCGCATTAGCGGACTCGCTGCACTCTGGCCATTGACCCGCGCGCGGAATGCGGTTCAGCTAAACGCGTGGCGAGGATTCTTATCGCGGATGATCAACCGGATGTGCTGGAGGCGTTGCGCATTTTGCTGAAGGGCGCGGGGCATCAGATGGACGCGGTCCCGTCGTTGGCCGGGATATTTAATGCCTTAGAGAAGCGAGACTACGCGCTCCTGATGATGGATCTGAATTACACGCGCGATACAACGTCTGGGCAGGAGGGCCTCGAAGTCATCCCGAAGCTGCAGGAAATAGACAGCACGCTTCCGATCGTGGTGATGACCGCGTGGGCGACGATCGATCTCGCGGTGGAAGCGATGAAACGCGGGGCGCGCGATTTTGTCCCGAAGCCGTGGGACAATGAACGGCTGCTCGCGATCGTGCGGACGCAGATCGAACTCGGTGGCGCCTTGCGCAAGGGTCGCAAGCTTGAAGCGGCGAACCAACTATTGCGCGGCAATGTGCCAAGTCTCATCGCAGAATCGCCGGCGATGCAGCCGGTGATCGAGATGATTGCCCGGGTGGCGCCATCCGACGCGAATGTTTTAATCACGGGTGAGAACGGCACCGGCAAAGGCCTCGTCGCGCGCGCCCTACACGCGCTTTCGCCACGGGCGTCGCACAGCATGATCACGGTGAACATGGGCGGCTTATCGGAAACCATCTTCGAAAGCGAACTCTTCGGTCACGTGAAAGGTGCGTTCACCGACGCGAAGTCAGATCGCGCTGGTCGCTTCGAGCTCGCCGACGAGTCGACGCTTTTCATGGATGAAATCGCAAACATCCCGCTCAACTTGCAGGCAAAATTATTGCGGGTGATCGAGACGGGGGACTTCGAGCGCGTCGGTTCTTCCAAGACATTGCACGCCAATGTGCGCATTATTTCCGCGACGAATGCCAACCTGCACGATGAGGTTACCGGGGGAAAATTCCGCCAAGACGTGCTCTTCCGATTGAACACGATTGAGATCGCGCTGCCTCCCCTCCGCGACCGGCGCGAGGACATCATGCCGCTCGCGAATCAATTTTTGCGCGGCCATGCCAAACGTTATCGCAAGGAATTAGCCGGCTTCGACGAAACCGCGCGCGAGCGCATGATGGCGCACCCGTTCCCCGGCAACGTGCGCGAATTGGACCACGTGATCGAGCGCGCGGTGCTGATGTCGCAGAGTTCGCAACTGAAGGCGCGCGACCTGGGACTTCAAACCGGCGGCGGCGATGCGCGTGCGTTGGAAGACATGAGTCTGGAGGAGGTCGAAGAGCACTTGATTCGCAAAGCGATGACACGCGCGGGCGGAAATGCGCGACAGGCGGCGGAAGCGCTGGGGCTCAGTCGCAGCGCGTTTTATCGCCGTCTGCAACACTACGGCCTGTAAAGTCCGCGCGGGTCGTCTTACCTTCGCCCAGAGCGATCGCGCAGTTACAGAACTTCTTTACCGGGCCTGCTAGGATGAAATGGTGCTCTTGCCGGAAAGAACTCGGTCAGCGCGGACTACATTACCCTCTCTAAAATTGTGCCTGCAGACCTGAAGCAGCGCTTGCGCCATCGGCTTTCGCACGAGAGTCACCTTACCTGGCTTATTCTCGGCGCGGTGCTGCCGGCGGCGCTGATCGCGCTGGCTCTGCTTTGGCTGGGCGATTTCAGCGCGAAAGTGGTGTGGACGTTGTCGCTCGTCATCGGCGGGTTCGCGCTCGGCTACATCGCGAGTGCGCGCGAGCTGGCGGTGCGGCCTTGGCAGACGATGTCGAATCTTTTGTCCGCACTACGCGAAGGGGATTATTCGATTCGTGCCCGCGGCGCGCGCGCGAACGACGCGCTCGGCGAAGCGTTACTGGAAATAAATGCGTTGGGCGAGACGCTGCGCGTGCAGCGTCTCGGCGCATTCGAAGCGACGGCCCTGTTGCGCACGATCATGGCCGAGATCGACGTCGCGGTATTTACCTTCGATCCCGAGAGAAAACTGCGGTTGGTCAATCGCGGGGGTGAAAATTTATTGCGCAAGCCAATGGACAAGCTGCTTGGTCGCACTGCGCGTGAGCTTGGTCTCGATCTTTGCCTCGATGCCGATACGGATGTGCCGCTGACGCTCGCGTTCCCGAGCGGCACTGGGAGGTGGGGCGTAAATCGCAGCACCTTTCGCGAACGCGGCCTGCCGCACGAGCTGCTCGTGCTGCGGGATCTCAGTCGCGCGCTGCGCGAAGAAGAACGCATTGCCTGGCAACGTCTGGTTCGCGTGCTCGGCCACGAGTTGAATAACTCGCTCGCGCCGATCAAATCGGTCGCGGGCAGCTTGGAGAGCTTATTGAATCGATCGCCGCTGCCGAATGATTGGCAGGAAGATGCGCGCAGCGGCTTGAACGTGATCGCATCGCGGGCGGAGTCGCTCAGCCGTTTCATGCAGGCCTACGCGCGCCTCGCGCGTTTACCCGCGCCGCAGAAGGAAGCGATGAGCGTGCCGGATGTTGTCCAACACGCCGTGAGTTTGGAGACGCGCTTGCCCGTAAGGGTCGAGAGCGGGTCGGCTATTTCCATTCGCGCGGACGCGGCGCAGGTGGAGCAGGTGTTAATTAATTTGCTGCATAACGCTGCCGACGCGTCGTTGGAAACAAGGGGCGGCGCGGTCGCGATTGGCTGGAAAGAGGTCGGCGAGTGCGTGGAAATTTTCGTGCGTGATCAAGGCCACGGCATCATGAACGCGATGAATTTGTTCGTTCCATTTTTCACGACGAAGCCGAGCGGATCCAGTATCGGGCTCGCGCTGTCGCGTCA
The DNA here is from genome assembly GCA_030854105.1 of Verrucomicrobiota bacterium. Classification (GTDB taxonomy): domain Bacteria; phylum Verrucomicrobiota; class Verrucomicrobiia; order Chthoniobacterales; family UBA10450; genus AV69. The sequence continues at coordinate 3,772 of JALYTV010000017.1, forward strand.
GATCGCGGAGGCGCACAACGGCTCGCTGTCACTCGCGAATCGCGTCGGTGCATCAGGCGTGGAAGCGCTCTTGCGACTGCCAAAATAGAGGGTGGCGATGCCGTCCCGGAAGTGGGACACGTTAATCCCACGCGCGCGGCTTGCCGGAGATCGCGTCGGCTAACGATTGATCGCTAAACGACTACGCGTGAATTTGTTAAGAATCTTATCGATCGCTGGCACGCGCATTGCAATAGCGTTACTCGAATCCAAGATTTTTTTGAATCCGGCTGCGCTGCGAACTGCATCTCACCGGTAGAAGCAAGATTATGAAACCCCAAAGCCCAATCCAATCAAACTCGAAGCGCGCGGATACGACGACACCTGGTGCGTCGATTTTTCCGCTCACGGTTTGCCACTACCACGCCAACACTCTGCCGGCTCTCCGCGGCTCGTGCGCACGGCCGTTGCTGCCGTCCTTCCGTAACATCAGCCGCGACTATTTTCGCAAGGAAGCCGCCAGCGAATTCGGTCTCGAGATGATCGCGTTTATTGCGATCACGCTCACCGCTGGCGTCGCTGTGGTCAGCAGCGCGCATGCGCTCATGCAAATAATGCAGGGGCCCGGCCTGTAACTGTCCATGCAAGCAAAGCGGCAAAAAGATGCGGATCCAAACATCGTGCGACCTCCCGGGTTCACGCCGGTCAGCTCGACGATGGATGTGCCGCGCTCGAACGCCGCGAAAAAGAAACGCCACCGCCGGATTCTGTTCGCGTCTGGCGGCGCGCTGGCCGTGATCGCGCTGACGGTCGGTCTCTCGCGGCTGAAGCCGGCGGTGCCCGGCGTCGATCGCTCGACGGTCTGGATCGATACGGTGAAACGCGGGCCGATGGTGCGCGAAGTGCGCGGCCTCGGTACGCTGGTGCCGGAGGAGATCCGCTGGATCGCGGCGCGGACGGAGGGTCGCGTCGATAAGATCATCGTGCGACCCGGCGCGCGCGTGCAGCCGGACACGGTGCTGTTGGAATTAACCAGCCCCGAAGTGGAACAGGCGGCGCGCGATGCGGAGCTGCAAACCAAAGCGGCGGAAGCGGAGCTCACGACGTTGCGCGCGACGTTGCAGCGCGAGCTGCTCGAGCAGGAATCGAGCGCGGCCAAAGTGCACTCGGAATTTCAGCAGGCGGACATGGAGAATCAGACCAACGATAACCTCGCCCGGAACGGGCTGGTGGCCGATTTGACGCGTAAGACTTCGAAGATCAAAGCCGAAGATCTCGCAGCGCGCGATGCGATCGAGCAAAAGCGCCTCGAGTTCGCGAAAAATAATATCGAGCCGCAGTTGGCGGCGAAGCAGGCTGCTGTGGACCAGGTGCGCGCTAATGCTCAGCTGAAGAAAGATCAAATGGAGCAACTGAAGGTGCGCGCTGGTTTTGCCGGCGTGCTGCAACAATTGCCCGTCGAAGTCGGCCAGCGCGTCACGCCCGGCACGAATCTCGCGCGCGTGGCTGATCCGACGAAGCTGAAAGCGCAGGTGAAGATTGCCGAGACGCAGGCGAAAGATATTCAGATCGATCAGAAGGCGAGCATCGACACGCGCAACGGCATCGTCGCCGGTCACGTCATCCGCGTCGATCCCGCGGTCGAGCAAGGCACCGTCACGGTCGACGTCGCGCTCGACGGCGAATTGCCGAAAGGCGCGCGCCCGGATTTAACCGTCGACGGCACCATCGAGCTCGAACGCATAGACGACGCGATCTACGTCGGTCGCCCCGCGTTCGGGCAGGAGGGCCAGACCGTCGGCATGTTCAAGCTCGTCCCCGGCAGCAGCGACGCGGTGCGCACGCCGGTGAAACTCGGCCGCAGTTCCGTGAATGCGATTGAGATCAAAAGCGGCCTGCAACCCGGCGACCAGGTGATTTTGTCCGATACCAGCACGTGGGATTCCCACGATCGCATCAGCCTCAAGTAACTCTATGACAGCAACCCTAACTGAACCCCATCGCACCGCCATGACCAACGGATCCAGCCCGCTCATTCAACTGCAGGACGTCAAAAAAGTTTTCCTCACTGACGAAGTCGAGACGCACGCGCTCTCCGGCATTCATCTCGACATTCGCCACGGCGAATACATTTCGATCGCGGGCCCATCGGGCTGCGGAAAATCGACGCTGCTCTCGATTCTCGGCCTGCTCGATACGCCGAGCGGCGGCAGTTATTCGCTCAAGGGCACCGAAGTCGCGAACCTTTCGTTTCCGGAGCGCGCGCGCATTCGCAACCGCGAGATCGGCTTCATTTTTCAAAGCTTCAATCTCATCGGCGACCTCACCGTTTATGAAAACGTCGAGCTGCCGCTGACCTATCGCGGCATGAACGCGGGCGATCGCAAGAGCGCGGTGACCGAGGCGCTGGAGCGCGTCGGCATGGGGCATCGCACGAAACATTTGCCGAGCCAGCTCTCGGGTGGTCAACAGCAACGCGTCGCGGTTGCGCGCGCGCTCGCGGGCAAGCCGGCGATTTTGCTCGCGGATGAGCCGACTGGAAATCTCGATTCGCGCAACGGCGAAGCGGTGATGGAACTGCTGAAAGAATTGCACGCTGGCGGGGCCACGATTTGCATGGTCACGCACGACGTGCGCTTCGCGCAGCACGCCGATCGCACGGTGCATCTCTTCGACGGCCGCGTGGTCGAAGACAATCTCGTCGCTGCCTGACGATCGGATGTTAGCCGACCCGATCTGCCCGTGATCCGGTTAAACCAGCTCGAGCGTTCTCATGCGCTGGCGCGCGGACAGACGTTTCATGTCCTGCGCGACATCGAGCTGGCGGTCGAGGAAGGCGATTTCGTTTCCATCATGGGTCCGTCCGGCGCGGGAAAATCGACGCTGCTGCACATTCTCGGCATGCACGATCACGGCTGGACTGGCGAATATTTTCTCGGCGATGTCGCCGTGCACAATTTGAAGACGAAAGAGCGCGCGGCTTTGCGGAACGAGCGCATCGGCTTCGTCTTTCAGGATTACCATTTGCTCGACGATCTCACCGTCGCCGAAAATTTAGACATCCCGCTCTCCTACCGGCGCTATGCGAAAAGTGAGCGCGCCGCGCTCGTCGCCGATACGCTCGATCGCTTTTCCATGGTCGCGAAAAAAGATTTGTATCCGTGCCAGCTTTCCGGCGGCCAGCAACAGCTTGTAGGCGTCGCGCGCGCGATCATCGCCGCGCCGAAGCTACTGCTGGCCGACGAACCGACCGGCAACCTGCATTCCACGCAGGGCGAAGAAATCATGGCGTTGTTTCGCAAACTGAATGCCGAAGGCATGACGATCGTCCAGGTGACGCACTCGGATAAGAACGCGTCGTTTGGCAACCGCATCATTGAGCTGCGCGACGGCTGGATCGCGCATGGAGCGCCATGTTTACAGACCTAAAATTTGCGTTTCGCATGCTGATGAAATCGCCGGGCTTCACGGCCGTGGCGATTCTGACGCTGGCGCTCGGCATCGGCGCTAACACCGCCATCTTTAGCGTGGTCAACGCGGTGCTGCTGAAACCGCTGCCGTTTCCGCAGGCCGAGCAGCTCGTGGCCGTGGGCATGAGCAATAACCGTTCGTCCGGCGGCGACTCGAAATTATTCTCGCTCTCCTACCCCGATTTCTTCGATTTCCGCGAGCAGAACCGCACTTTCGCTTTCCTCGCCTGCTATCGCGACCGCTCCTACTCGGTGAAGAATGCCGCCGGCGCGGGCAGTGTGCGCGGCGTAAATTGCAGCGCCGACCTGATGAACGTGCTGGCTGTGCCACCCGCGCGTGGTCGTGGTTTTACCCGCGCCGACGAAGTCGCGGGCGGCGGGCCGGGCGGAATGAAAGTCATTCTTAGCGACGAATTCTGGCGCAAGGAATTCAACGGCGACCCCGCGGCGATTGGTCGCGTCCTCGAACTGGATCGTCGCTCCTATCTCATCATCGGGGTGATGCCGCGCGGTTTTCAGTTTCCGATTCAGAACGAACCGATCGCATTCTATACCACCATCGCGGAAGACGCGGCGAACACCGATGGCTCGAAGCCCGCGACCGAGCAGCGCGGAAATCACCGCTTGCACGCCATCGGGCGCCTGAAAGCCGGCGTGAGCATATCGCAGGGAGAGGCGGATCTCTCCGCCATCGCGGCCGTGCTCGAAAAGAAATATCCGGACTCGAATACAAATTTCGGCGTCGCGCTGCAGCGGTTGCGGGAAGAGATGGTCGTGGACGTCCGCGTGGCGCTTTACATTTTGTTCGGCGCGGTCGTCTGCGTGCTGCTTATCGCCAACGCGAATGTCGCCAACCTGCTGCTCGCGCGCGCTTCGGTGCGCGGAAAAGAAATCGCATTGCGGGCCGCTTTGGGGGCAAGCCGCAGCCGCATCATCCGGCAATTGCTGACCGAAAGTCTCATTCTCTCGGCCATAGGCGGCGCGGTGGGGATGTTACTGGCGGTCTGGGGAACGGACGCGCTGCTCAAGAACGTGCCCGAAAATATTCCGCGCATCAGCAACATCCGCGTCGATGGCGTCGTGTTCGCTTTCACCCTGCTCGTCTCGCTCGCGACCGGCGTTCTCTTTGGACTGGTGCCGGCCTGGCAAGCTTCACACACCGACTTGAATGCATCGCTCAAATCCGGCGGGCGCGGGGGCAGCGGTGGCGGAGCCAAGGGAAGGTTTCGTAACGGCCTCATCGTGGCCGAGGTCGCTCTCGCGCTGGTGCTGTTAATCTGCGCAGGTCTCTTGCTCCAGAGTTTCAACCGGCTCGAGAAGGTGTCGCCCGGTATGCGCACCGATCACTTGCTCACCGCGCAGGTTTCGCTGCCGGGCGTCGCCTATCCGAAGAATGAAAACGTCGCGCATTTCTTCGATCAATTGCTGCCGCGGGTGCGCGCGCTGCCCGGCGTCGAAGCGGCCAGCGTCATCGTGCCGCTGCCGATGAGCGGAAGTAACATGACGACTTCCTTCGATAACGCCGAGCATCCGCTGCCGGAAGGTCAGCAGCCAGACGCGCCGGTGCGCATCATCGGCACCGATTACTTCAAGACTGCGGGCATCCCGCTCCAGGGTGGTCGCGTTTTCGACGAGCACGATCAGATGAATTCCGCGCCGGTCGTCATCGTGAACGCGCGCTTCGCGCAGAAATTTTTCCCCGGCGAAAATGCCGTCGGCAAACAAATCAAACCCGGTTTCTCCGCTGATAATGGCGAAGAAAAAATGCGCGAAATCGTGGCGTCGTCGGCAACGTAAAACATCTCTCGCTGAAATCCGAGGACTCGCCGGAGATGTATTTGCCGCGCACACAGATTCCCTTCGACGTCATGTCTCTCGTCGTGCGCACGGCCGTTTCGGATCCCGGGGCACTGGCGCCGTCCCTCCGGCGCGAGCTGGCCTTGGTCGATCCGAATCTTCCGCTGACCAACGTGCGCGTTTTTGACGAATACATATCGCGTTCTCTGGCGAGGCCTCGCTTCAACGCTCTCCTGCTTTCCATCTTCGCCGGGGTCGCGCTCCTCCTCACCGCCATCGGCATCTACGGCGTGATGGCTTACTCGGTGGCGCAGCGCACGAATGAAATCGGTATTCGCATCGCGCTCGGCGCGGCGCACGCGTCCATCTTCCGCCTCATCGTCGGGCAGGCCATGCTGCTCGTCGGCGTGAGCGTCGCCCTCGGCGTGGCTGGTTCGTTCGCCGCCACGCGCCTGCTCAACAGCATGCTCTTTGGTATTGGCGCGTGGGATCCGCTTACTTTTGCGCTTATCGTGCTGCTGGTGATCGCGATCGCGTTTCTCGCCTCCTGGTTGCCAGCTCGGCGCGCCACGCGCGTGGATCCAGTGGTGGCGCTGCGCGCGGATTAGCCCCGCTGGCGCGGCCGGACAAATAAGCAGATCGTGTCGTCTATGATCCGCGCGTCCGTCGTTGCCATGGCTCTGCTGCTGGCTTCGACTCTTGCCGGCGAAGATCCGCTGGAGGAAACGTCGGAGCAAACTCTGCCCCTCGCTGCCGACGGCACTTTCGCCATTCAAAGCATCGACGGCGCGGTGCGCATCTACGGCACCAGCGGCGCCGCTGTGAAAATCGTCACCATCAGAAGAGCGTTCTCGCCGGCGCGTCTCAACGCCCTGCAAATGCATGTCAACGCGAAACCGGATGCGATCGCGCTTACCACTTCATCCGCGCCGCGCTCGCGCTGGGGCTGGTCCGATCGTTCGGGCACGATCGACTACATCATCGATCTGCCGCAGCGCGCGAAAATCACTCGCGCCGACATGGCAACGGGCGAGCTCATCATCGACGGCATGCGCGGCGGCGCGATCAACGCGCATCTCGCATCGGGTCGGCTGGTGACGCACAATTGTTTTGCCGATCAAACCCTGCGGCTCGGGGAAGGCGTGCTCGAAATCAGCTGCGCGTGGACGGAGCCAAAAGGCCTGCGCATCGACGCGTCCGTGGAGAGCGGCAACGCGCAGGTTCGCGTTCCCGCGGACACTTCCTTCCAGCTCGACGCGCGCGCCGACAGCGGCAACGTCTCGAGCGACTTCAGTTCGCCAGAGAAACGGCGGCGGGGCGGCATTCGCGAGATCAAGGAAAGCTTTGGCGAAAATCCAGCGACGAAATTGCGTCTGCGCGTCGGGAGCGGAAACATCCGCGTCGAGAGTTTCAACTATTGAAACGTGCGCGCGGTGAGAGTCTCGAGCGTCTTGAGATCATCTTCCGCGCGATTGTTGAACCCCAGCGCGCGATAACAGGCGGCGCGCTCTTGCAACGCGGCCGCCGTTTCTTTCAACGCCAGCGCGTGACTGAGCGACTCGACCGCGCTCGCCTTGTCAGCCAGCGCGCTCTCGATCTCGCCGCGATATTGCCACGCCGTGGCGGATTGCGGATCGAGGTCGGTGGCGATCTTCGCGCGCGTCAACGCCTCCTGCGGTTGCCCGAGTTTCATCAACGCATAACTCCACTCCGTGCACGCCGCGGACGATTTGTTGTCGAGCTTGAACGCGATCTCTGCGTCCTCGCGCGCCAGCGTCGGTTGCTCGATATCGTTGAGTTGCCAGGCGCGTTCGGAAAAAAGATCGGCATTGCCGCGTTCCGCCGCGATCTGCGCATCGAGACGGCGCAACGTTCCCAGCGCATCATCCGACAGGCTCTCGAGTGTAATGGTGCGACGCACGTCGAGCTTCGCAGCTTCTGCCACGCGATTTAAATCAAGCAGCGCGATCGCTTGAAAAAGTTTTGGTCGCACCGCCCAGGTGGCGAGCTTCGCGACGCGCGCGCAATCTTCCAGCGCCAGCTCGGGGTAATGCGCGCGCAAATAAATAAGCGCGCGATCGCCCCACGCCGTGAAGTCATCGCGCGACGTCTCGTGCAGACGCGCGGCCAGCTCGCGCAGCGCATCGAGATACGGCCGCAGTTGCGCAAACTTCGCGTTCGCGGCCTGCACGGCAGGGTCGTTGGGCGCCAGCTTCCGCGCTTGCTGCAAGTCATTCTCTGCGTCCTCCCATTCGCCGAGATGCAGTCTGGCGTTCGCTCGCGCCAGCCGCGTCTCCGCGTTTTCCTCCAGGTTTAACAGCGCCGTCCAGATCGCCGTTTCCTCCGGCCAATCCCCGTGCTCGAGCCGCGCAAACTTTTGCAGCAACCGCTTATCATGTGGCTCAGCGCCGAGCGCTTTTTGCCAGGCCAGCACCGTCGCCTGCCGATCGCCGCGCGCCAGAGCGAGGTCACCGGCATCTTCGTCTCGTCGCGCCGTCGCCTCGCGCACCGCGTGGGCCCAGTCGTGCAGCGTCGTCTCCGCGCCCGCGAGGTCTGGGATTTGCAACTGCGCTTCCATGCGCGCCGCGAACGCTTCTTCACTGCGCGGTGCGCGCTGCAAAATCTGGCGGGCGAATTCCGCGGCCGCGATGAAATCACGATGGCGTACGCTCTGGTCCAGGCGCACGCGCAAGTTGCGCACTTCCTTTTCCCGGCGGCTCTCGCACCCGCTCATAGCCAGCGCGATCACGACGAGGGTGATTGCAAAAAATGATCGCCGCCCGCGCTGGTTTTTGTTCACACTCCGCATCGCCATGCCTTCCTTTGATATTGTCTCCGAAGTCGACAAACAGGAACTCGATAACGCGCTCAATCAGGCGCGCAAGGAACTCGCCACCCGCTTCGATTTCAAAGGCAGCACGGCGGAAGCGCTGCTGGAGAAAGACAAAATCACGCTCACGGCCGAGGATGGAAATCGCCTGCGCGGTCTGCGCGAGATCGTCATGAGCAAATTATCCAAGCGCGGGATCGATTTGCGCAATCTGAAACAGGAGGACGTGGCGATTTCTTCCATAGGCCATGCGCGGCAGGAGATCACGATTCAGCAGGGACTCGAAGGCGACAAGGCGAAGGAAATCATCAAGGCGATCAAGGAAGCCGGCTTCAAAGTGCAAAGCTCGTTGCAGGACCGGCAGATTCGCGTCACCGGCAAAAAGCGCGACGAATTGCAGGAAGTGATTCAGTTCGTCAAAGGCCGCGACTTCGGCGTGGCGACGAACTTCAAAAACTTTCGCGACTGACTCCAAGCGCTGACGCAAGGTGGAACGTGGTCTCCGAGCGCGTTTTGATGGAGAGGGAATAATCGCGCCTTTCGGTCAAGCCATCGCGCTCGGAGAGCGCGATCCACCTTGCGTCGCAAAGAAGTGGAGGTGGCCCGCGTCGATACCGCGCGCATCCAGTTTCGCAACCGCTTCTAGCCGCCTTGCACCGGCGGCATGATGGCGATGACGTCGCCTTCGCGCAGAGCGTGTCGTCTATCGACGAAAGCGACGCCGAGACCGAAGAGGACGCTCTGTTCGAAACGAGCGAATTCCGGAAACCGCCCTCGCAGTGCGATGAAGAGATCATCAACCGACGCGCTCTGCGACAAGTCGATTTCCAGCGCGGATGTGCCCGCGATCTCGCGCAGGCGCGAGAAAAATTCCGCGCGTACTTTCACTTGATGCACTCCTTCTTCAAAACGCCGATGCAGGGCAAGTTCCGATAGCGCTCCGCGTAATCGAGCCCGTAGCCGACGACGAATTCATCCTCGATATCGAAGCCGACATAATCGGCGTCCGCCGTCCGCGCGCGTTCCTTTTTCTTCCGCAGCAGCACACACACGCGCACGCTGCGCGGCTGCGCCGTCTGCAAGCGCTCACGGATGGCGTGGATGGTGGTGCCGCTATCGAGGATGTCGTCGAGCAGCAGAATATCGCGGCCGGTCACATCCGGCGTCGCGATTTGGCGAAAAATAATTTCGCCGCTCGATTGCAGGCCGCCGTGGTAGCTCGCCACGCTCAGGCAATCCAATTTGAGCGGCAACGGAATGCGCCGCAGCAAATCCGCCATGAAAATGAGGCTGCCGTTTAAAATCGCGATCACGGTTAGCTCGCGATCGCGATAGTCGCGCGAAATTTCCGCGGCGATTTCATCGAGCCGCGCGTGAATCGTTGGCTCGTCGAAGAGAACGCGCTCGAGATCAGCCTGCATGGCGAAGAATTAGGCCACCGGCGACGGCAAAGATCAACGGGCGTCTCCGCTTTTTGTGAGCGCGCTGTCTATTTGCCGCGCGACTTTCGCGTCGGCCGGATAGCGCGCCGCGCGCCGAAATAATTCTCTCGCGCGCGCGTGCCCGCCCGCAGCTCGCTCCATTTCGGCGGCGTGAAAATAGGTGAGTTGCAGATCGGAATCGGACAGCTGCGAACGATCGCGCTCGGCCAGCTCGAGCAGAATGCGAAAGTCTTCGCGTGCGACCGTGCGGCGGCCCACCAGCGCAGGCAGCGCCTGTTGCGTGAACGCGCGCAGCAAACGCACGCGAGGATTTTCCGCCGCCGCCGCCGCGGCCGCATCAAGTTCGCGCAACCCTTCCCGCAACACCTCCAGCTTTTCGGCGCCGAAGGAAAGATCGCGGCTGCGCAAAATAAGCGCGCTGCCTAAATAAGCGCGCGCGAGCGCATCGGCCGGTCGCGCGCGCAGAAGTTGTCGCGCTTGCGCCACGCATTCGAGCACGGCCGCGCGATCGCCATTCACCCCGCGAAGATACACGCGTTTCAAGTCGTCCTCGTTGAACGCAGCGGCGCTGTGCCAGAGCGTCAGTAAAAGCGCGCAAGAGAGGGCGAGTCGCATCTCTCCAAACGTTACGCGAAAAGCGGTGAGGCGGTTGCCGATTCTGTCAGCGCTTCTACGCTTTGCGCATGGCGATTGCACAGCACACCATCACGCTCGCGACGCGCGGCAAAGGCACCCACGAATTTACGAACGAGCTGCGCGAGATGGTGCGACGAAGTAAAATTCGCGCCGGCATCGCGAACGTTTTCGTGCAGCACACCAGTTGCAGCCTGGTCGTGATGGAGAACGCCGACCCGACGGCGCGGCGCGATCTCGAGCAATTCTTCGATCGCCTCGTGCCGGAAAACGCCGCCTATTTTGCACACCAGGCCGAGGGCGCCGACGATATGCCGTCGCACATTCGCATGGTGCTCACGCGCACGAGCGAGACCATCCCGATCGTCGATGGCGTACTGCAGCTCGGCGCCTGGCAGGGAATTTTTCTCTTCGAGCATCGCCGCGCGCCGCATCAGCGGAAAGTAGCCGTCACGCTCCTCGGCGATTGTTAATCGACGCGCACACTCGTCTCCGCGCTCGCGCTTTGATTGCGCACGCGAATTTTCCATTCGCCCTCCGCGAGTGGCCAAAAAGTACGGCCGTCCGCGCGCGGAATTTGCGGCGCGTCGTTGACAAACCACTGCGCGTCGCGCCCGAGCGTGCTGGTGAGTTCGATCATTTGTTGCGCGCGCGCGAGCGAATTCTCGATCTGGAAATGCGCGCGCGGCGACGGACTGGTGATTTGCGCCGCGCGGCGGACTTCGGCGCCGCTGGCGTTATCGCTGGTCGCGCACCAGCCGGCGTATTCTGCGGGAAGCAGCATGTGTCCGCTTTCGGCAAACTCCGCGCGCGTGGTCGGAGCGGTGCCAGCGAGGAACCATTCGCTCATAAGCGACGCGCTCTGCGGCGAAGGCAGCAAGCCGGTCGCGCGGCAAATTTCGGTGCGCGTGAGCGTGTCGCTTGTTTGCGGTGCGGGCAACGCGTGATCGTTTTGCAGCAGTTCATGCATGAGCGCGGCCCACAGCGGTGACGCCGACCGCACCGCCAGGGTGTCGCGCATCGGCGCGCCGCTCAAATTTCCCGCCCACACCGCGACGGTATGTTCGCGATCGAAGCCGACCGTCCAGGCATCGCGAAAGCCGCTGCTCGTGCCGGTCTTCACCGCCACGCGCTCGACAAAAGCCAATGGCGAAGTCGCGCCGAAGCTGCGCGCGCGCGCTTCGTTATCGCACAGAATATCGGTGACGATGGCGCAGGCGTCAGCCGACGCGATGCGCGTGAGTAGAAAATGCTCGCGCTCGATCAATTTGGCCGGTTGCGCGAGACCGCTGCGCGCGAGGCCGGCGTAGGCGGCGGCGAGATCGACCAGACGCACCTCCGCATTTCCGAGCACGAAGCCAGCGCCGTAATCATCGAAGGTGCGCGGAAAACGGAAGCCCCATTTTTCCAAATCATGAAACGCAGCGCGCGCACCGACGCGCGACAACGCCACCACCGCCGGCACATTCAGCGAGCAGGCGAGCGCCTCGCGCACGCGCACCGGCCCGAGAAAACGCCGGTTGTAATTCTGCGGATCGTAATCGGCGTAGGTGTCGCGCATCGCGTCGGCCGTATCGGGCAAAATGGTGGCGGCGGTGAGCACGCGTTCGTCGATCGCTTTCAAATAAGCGAACGGCTTGAGCGTCGATCCGCTGCTGCGCGTTTGCAGCGCGCCGTTGGTTTGCGCGCGCGCGTAATCGCTCGAACCCACCAGCGCGCGTACCGCGCCGGTCGCATTTTCCACGATCACCACCGCGCTTTCGGCGATGTCGTAGCGATTCAGATTCGCGAGATGCGCGCGCAGCATATTTTCCGCGCGCGTTTGCAAATCGAGATCGAGCGTGGTGACGACGTCGCTGCGCAAGTGCGGTCGCGCGGCGACGAGCGTGTCGACAAAATGCGGCGCGAGATGCGGCATGGCGCAGTGTTGAATCACAGGCGGCGCGCTCATCAGCAGCGCGCATTGCGCGGGCGTGATCTCGCCCAGATCGCGTAGTCTAACGAGCGATTGCCGGTACTTGCGCGCGGCGCGTTCCGGATGCGTCCACGGGTTCAATCGCGTCGGCGCTTGCGGCAAACCGGCGAGGTAAACCGCTTCCGCCAGCGTGAGATCGCGCGCGCTTTTGCCGAAGTAAGCGCGCGCCGCCGCTTCCGGCCCGAGCCGGCGATTGCCGTAACTGCTGCGATTCAAATATTCGGCGAGGACGCGTTCACGTGACCAGCGCGCCGCGATTTTTTCCGCGACGATGGCCTCGAAAATTTTGCTGGTGAAATGTCTTCCGCGCCGCGCGGTCGCGAGTTTGACCAACTGCTGATCGATGGTGGACGCGCCGGAAACGATGCGGCCTGTACGCAGATTGCGCGCGATCGCCGCTGCCAGCGCGCGCCAATCGCAACCGCGATGCGAGTAGAAACGATGATCCTCCAGCGCAACGGTGACGCGCGGCAGCCACGTGCCCATTTTTTCCAATGGCAAAGGAAACTGCGCGCGGGCGTCAACCGACGCGATCACGGCCAGCTCGCGGCCATGCACATCGAGCAAACGCGCGGTCGACGGCGTTTCGTGTTGCAACGCCGCCGGGATCGGCCAGAGCGCGCTGGCTATGATCGCTCCGGCAACGACGGCGAGAATTACTCCGATGAGACGACGCATACGCTGGAAGCGGAGAGGCCGGAAAAGCGACTGTCGTACATCGGGGTCACTTGCGTGGCCGGCCAGCGGAAAGTGCCGGTCGCTGTCGCGCGCGCGAGGATCGAGTAGGTGCCGGTCCCGGCGTCGAAGTAATCGAAATACAGCAGCGCAGTGCGGTCGCGCAGTTCCGAGTAGGAAAGTTCGAGCACGCGATCGTGCGCATCGGGCGCGGGCAGTTCGAAGAACTTTCCGATGGCGGCGATGTTCGGATTAATGATTTCCAGACCGGCCGGCAAGGCATCTTCCAGCGCGACATAGTTCTGCAGCTTCCGCGTCGCGACGCGATACGTGATCAGAATCTGATCGCCGAGTTTGATCGGTGCGTCGGCGGCGCCGGTGCGTTGCGCGTCGGTGAGATTGCGCACCACGCGCTCGACGCGAAAGCCGCGATCGACCCGCGCGGTGTCGAGTTCCGGCAGCGCATAATGTGCGGTGAGGAGAAAAGTGAGCGCGGCCTGATTGAGTCCGTGCAAGGTGAGCGGGTCGGCTAACATTCGTTCGGGCCAGAGCCCGGAGCGTTTGTTCTTCGAGAAAACGGGAACCGGCGCGCCGCTGCGCAACGTCGATGCGTTATCCGTGGCGAGGAAGGAGCGAAACGCGAGCAGCGTCCAGAGATTCTCCTGCGTGGAGAGCGCGGCGGACGACTTCATCATTTTCAAAAGACGATCGCGCATTTCTTTCACGCGCGGGTTGTTGGCCGCTTGCGGCGTGATGGTTTGCAACGCCAGCACGTGCAGCGCATCGGCGCGTGTGGCCGAGCTGAAATTCGCGGCGTTGAAGGCGCGCTCGTTTGCCGGCGTTTCGAATTCGCGCAGCAACTGCGCCGTCTCGCGCGTCATGATTGTTTGCTGATGCAACGCGAGCGCGAGGAAGGCGCGGCCTTCGTCGCCGATCTGGTTGCGTTGCAGATAAAGCTCCTGCGAGACGTTTTGGTAATCGCCGTTCGGCACGGCCTGCGTGAGCACAAAAAGCGCGAAAGCTTTCGTGAGCGGGTCGGCTGTGATCCGTCCGTCGACGATTTTTTGCAGCGCGCCGGTGAGCTTGGTCTGCAACCCTTCGGGCGCGTGGAAGCCGGCTTTTTCCGTTTCGAGCAACGACCAGCACGCCTGCGCGGTGACAAAAGCGTGTCCCGATTTTCCGCCGGGCCAGTATGGCAACTCGCCGTCGTCGAGCGTGGATTCGTCAAACTGCTGCATGCCTTTTTCGAGCACGGCGCGATAATCCGCCTCGCGCACTTCCGCCTCGGGCAGGTAGGTGAGCAGATTCGCGAGCAAACTGTAGCCGAGCAGACGCGACGAAATTTGTTCGAAGCAGCCGTGCGGATATTCGAGCAGTTCCGGCAGGCCGCTGATTTTCGGCAGCCAAGGCGAAGTGGAAATCGTAGTGGTGAATTTTCCGACGCCGCGTTTCCAGTCCGGCGGCATGACGGCACTGGCGACGAATTCCCGGCCGGCGAAATTTCCCGCGACCGATTCTTTGTGCTCGATCGTCGGCGCGCTCACTGGCAGCGTGACTTCGACTTCGTCATTCAATTTCGTTTCCGAGTTTGCTTCGAAACGAATTTTTGCCGGCGCGAGAGCGACGTCGGTTACTTTCGCGGAAAAACGAAACACTGCCGGTGTATCGCGTTGCAACGTCTGCGAGATCGTGTCGGCTGACGTTAGCTGCAAGCCATCGCCGGGCACGCAACGCACCGCGACCGGCATCGTGTCAGCGACATTTTCCCGCGCCACGGCGCGCAGCTCCACCGTGTCGCCATCGCGCAGGAAGCGCGGCAGCGCAGGTTCGATCAGCAACGGTTTCGTGATCGCGACGGTCTTGCTCGCGTCCCCGCCGAATTGGTGCGCCTTGGTTTCGCCGACGGCGACAATGCGATACGCGGTGAGATTATCCGGCGCGATGAAATCGAAGGCGACCTGGCCGGTCGCGTCCGTGCGCAGGCTGCCGTTCCAAAACGCGAGCGTGCGAAATTCTTTGCGCACATTTTTAACCGACGCGCTCACCTCATCGCCGCCGTCGCCAATGACGAATCCCTTTTCGGTGAGCGAAAGTTTGCTGATGTCCTCGACGTAATTCGCGAGCGCCTCGTAGGTCCGCACGGAAAAGGGATTGGGCCGATAAAAAGTTGCGAGTAGATCGGGTAGTCTCCAATCGCCGAGCTGGAGCACGGCGTCGTCGACCGCGAAGACGACGAGGTCGGCGTCGGCCACGGGTTTGCCTTCCGATTTTACTTCGATGTGGCCGCGCACCGACGCGCCCGGTTTCACTTGCGCTGAATCGAGGTGCGTGGTGAGCGTAAGGATGCGCTCGGGGCGTTCCACCTCGATCGGCGTAAAAGCGAAACGCTCGCGCGGCAATTCGCGATCGCCTCCGGGTTTCACGAGGTAGACGGACACAGTCGCGTTCGGCGCGTATTCTTTCTTGATCGGGATTTCGATGCGACCGGCGTTGCCCGCGAGCGGCACGAGCAGCGTGTCGAGAATTTCGTCCGTCTCGATCGAAACCCACGCCATGCCGGCAAACGGCGCCTGCGTCGAGAGCACGGCATTTTCGCCCGGATGAAACGGCTGCTTGCGATGCTCGATGGTGAAGGTCGTTTCGTTTTTCACCGGCAACTCCGCGGGCTCGTCGCCGCTCACGGTCGTGACGTCGCTGACCAGCGGCGTCTTCAGTGCCGTCGCCGAAGCCGCGGCGGCGTAACGTCCCGTCGCCGTCACCGGAAATTCAAATTCGCCCGGCGTCGCGATTTCCTGCGTGGCGACTTTCTCGAAGAGATCGGTGTTGCGATAGCGGAAGACAAACGGCGCGATCTCCTCTTTCGCCGTCTTGGTCGTGATGTGGAAAAGATCGACGCGCGTTTTGATGCCGCTGATCGCGTCTTCGTTTTCGTCGATCGCGTCGACCGCGACTTTGACGCGTGACGGCTTGCCTAAAACTTCCGTCGCCTGCACACCGAGTCGCGCGGTGGAAGAGAAAAGCGCCGTCGTTTCTCCAGCGACCAGCGTTTGCGCTTCCGCGGAAGTCACTTCGACGCGCCAGGTCACGTTCGCGCGACCCACGGCGGCGTTGTCTTTGAACGGCGACTCGCAGGTGAGATCGGCGCGCCCGCGTCGATCGAGCGTGGCGGCGCCCTCGCTCGTTTTTATCAGTTCATTGTCCGGATCCAGACGCGGGCCGAGCTCAGCGATGGTGTTTGCACGCCGCTGGTCGGAGTTGCCGAAATCGAGCGGCACCATCCACGTCGCTTTCCAATGCACCCGCGCGCCGGCGTTGGGCGCGCCGTGAAAATATTCCGAGCGCACCTGCGCGTGCGCAGTCGTCCCGATCTCCGGTTTCGCCGTGATCTCGACCGAGAAAAGCGGCACGCGATATTCCTCGATGCTGATGCCATTGCTGCCATCGTACTGCGTGTCGCCGATGCCGCAGTGAATCTGATAGCGACCGAGTTTCACGCGCTCTGGAATTTTCCATTCCGCCTCCCAGCCGCCCGTGTCGGACAACGTCGCCTTGCCTTCGGCGATGACGCGCGCGCCGTAATCTTCCGCAATGCTCCAGTGCACTTCCCTGCCGTCTGGCAGCGCCAGTCCATCCTTCGCCGGCAGACGCATGATTCCTTTCATCTTCACCGTCTGCGCCGGGCGATAGAGATTGCGATCGGTGATGATCTCCGCGCGCGCCCGTGCCTTAGGCGACACGTTATCGTCGCCGGACGAAAAGCTGCTGCCGTCGACGTATTGAATCACGGTGCCGCTTTTCGTTTCCACGATGAAGAGATGCGCGCTTGGTTCGCCCTTTGGAAATAAATCCGAACGCGTGAACGTCGCGCTGCCGTTCGCGTCCGTCATGGCGCGGGCAAGTTCGATATTGTCGCGCGTCACCGCGCGCACCAGCACGCTCTCGAGTGGTCGCGCGTCGGACATTTGCGCGAGGCGAGCGATCACCTTTGTCGGTGTGCGCTTTTCCGTGAACATGGCGTCGCCGGCGCAAACGATGGAGCGATTGCCGGCCACGCGGCCGTCGGGCAGCTTCGTCGTTGCTTCCAATAGGTATGCGCCCGAGATCGTGCTGTCTGACGTTGGCTTCGCCAGAATTTCACGGCGCACGAGCTTGTCGTCCTCGCTCGCGTCAAACCCACCGCTGGCAACGACCGGCAACGCAAACGCGTCGACCAGCACTTCCGTCTGGTAGGATCTCGCGAAACCGGTGCGCGGATCGGTAATGGATTGGCCGGTGATCGGGTCGGTTGCGTTCCGTTCGAATTCCCGCACGCGCGCCGTCACCGCCGCCAGTTTCTCCAGCGGAATGCGCGCGAGTTTCCACGTCACCGCCGGCGTGTTCACCTGGAAAAATGCGAAGCGCAATTCCTGGCGCGCGCGCATGAAGACCTGCGACGAAGGAAAAATGAGCGTCGCTTCCTTGCGCTGGAACGAGGCCGTCCAACGCGAATCGTCGTTGAGCCCGTAGCCGCGATCGCCCTTCAATTCGCGCGTGATGGTAACGCGATATTTTTGTTTGAGATCGAACGCGCCGCGAATCTCGACCTGATCGTTACTGGCGAGAATTTTCTGATCTGCCACCGCCGGCTCCAGCTTCACCCGCGCAGCTTCCTCGGGCGAAATCTCGTCGTTAAACTTCGCGATGATCTGCGGTTCCTCGAGCGCGTGATTAAAGCCGCCGATCCACTCGACTTTCAGCGGCACGGTATCGCCGAGCGGCAAGACCTGCGGAAAGGGCAGCGGTCGCCGGCTTTTCGCATCGAGCAGTCCATCGATGATGAGATCGTAACTGCGCCCGACCGGCAGCGGCTCGCGCGGCGCGACGGTGAACTCGTTCGTCGTCGCCGGCTTCGTTTCCGTCAAATTATCGTGCACGATGATCTCGATCGGGAAGCGCTGACGCGAAACGCGATCCTGCACCCACGCGTGCTCCACCACTTCGGCGAGGATTACGTCGTAGCTCGCGGTCACGGTGATCTGCGGTTGCGCGGAGAGATGCTTGCTCGATTCAAAATCGGTTGAAATGCCGAAGCGCGGAGTAGTAAATGCCGCGCTCCACGTCGGCACTTTGATAGCGCGTCCAGCGGCATCGGTGAGGCCGGGCGCAAGACGAAAGCGATGCGTGGCGCCGGCGACGACGCCTTTGACGGTGAACACGCCTTCCGTCTCGCTTTTCCAAACGAAATCGCCGTCGAGTTGCGGTGTGCTGACGAATGGAGAAATCGCGCCGGCGACATCGATCGCTTCCGGCTTCACCATCGGATTCGGAAACGTGAGCGTGAGCGCTTCGCCGATGCTCAGTTCGCCGCTCCCCGGATCGAGCACGATGCCACCGGCGTCAGGCTGCGTATTCGAAGCGGGCGCATCGCCCTCCTCATTCTGCGCCATGGCAAAACCGCAGAGCGCGCTGGCTATGATCGCGCTGGCTATGATCGCGCTGGCTATGAAACGCTTCATGGGTTCGCGCCCCTCAATTTTCTCAAGTCTTCATCCGCGTGCGCCACGTCGCCGATGCGTCGCTCGTAACTTTCGCGCTCGAGTCGAGCGAGGTAGGAATCGCGCAACGCCAATGAGCGCGTTTGCGATTTGATCGCGGCCGCGAGGTCGGCGCGCTTCGCTTCGATCAATCCGCGCTCGTACCATTTTGACGAATCGTTTGCATCCAATTCCGTAGCGCGCACGGCATGCGCGAGCGCTTCCTCCGTGCGATCGAGCGCATCGAGAGCCAGCGCGGCTTGCGCCTGCGCGTCGGCGTTGTCCGCGGAAATTTGCAGCGCGCTCTCCGCGTCGCGCAACGCCAGCGTGTATTGGCGCAGGCTGCGGAGAGGTTCTGCGCGGGCGGCGAGAGCGGCGCCCACGTCATAGTGAGCGATGATCTCGGCATCGCGCGCCTGTAGCTCATTCAGGATTCGCTCTTCGACGTGACCTTTCACGCGCGTGAGCTGCTGGCTCACCTCCAATTTCGCAGCGGCGTCCGGTTCCTTGTTGTCGAGAAATGCTTCGGCCAGTTGAATGCGCGCGCGCATGGACGCAGGCTGCAAATCGAAGGCTGCTTGCGCGTCGGACTGCGCGAGCAACGGACGCTCCGCCATGGTGAAAATGCGCGCGCGATCGAGCAGCAGTTCGTAATTGCCCGGCGCGTTCGCGATCTGCGCGTCGAGTCTTTTCAGCTCGGGCAGGAACGGTTGCAGGCGTTCGAATTGCGGCAGCCATTCTTTTGTTTGCTCGTCGGTCGCATCCATTGCATTCGCTTTGTGCATCCCCGCGTAGGCGGCGTCCCATTGATGCAGGCGCAGCAGAGCGGTGGCGCGCGCGACGTGATTCGCAGCTGTGTTTTGCGCTTCGAGTTGCTTCGTGCGCGCTGCGAGAACTTCGGGCCAGCGCTTTTGATCGACGAAGAGATCGCCCAATTTTTCCCACGTCGCCGCGACATCGATTTTCGCCGGCTTCGTCGCGAGATACGCACGCCAATGTTTTTCTGCTCCAGCGAAATCCTTCCTAGCCAGCGCGACGTCGCCGCGAAAATCGTCCAGCACGGACGCGCGCGGATTGTCGCGCGCAAAACCCTCCACCGCGGTCGCCGCGCGATCGGTCTCCTCCAGCGCGAGAAGATTATCGATCAGCGTCGTCCAGCTTTTTTCGTCTTTCGGAGAAACGGCGACGAGACGCTGGCAAATTTCCACGATTGCCGGTTTGTTATCCGCCTGCTCCGCGGCGGCCAGTTGCCCGCGCAAGCCGTCCGTCGCCGCAACCGCAACCGCGGCAAACAGCAGCGTCACTGACAGCAGAATGAAAGTGCGGATACGAATGCCGCTATTTCCTGCTTCCGCGCCGCGCGTGGCAAGCCGTTTTCGAGGGTAAGAACTAGTTTTGATAGATGGCGTCGACCAGACGCAGCGATTTCTCGTTCGGCAGCAGCGATTGCAGCATCTGGTTCATGACGTAGGCGAACGCGATGCCGTTTTCGGGGTCGGCAAACGCGTGGCAGCCGCCGGCTCCGGGATGGCCGAATGCTTTCGCGGACGGACCGAAAGTGGCGCGCGCCGCGCCCGGCGCGTTTTGCATAAAGCCGGCGGAGAACGCCGTCGGAATTTCGAGAACGAGATCGTCGCCGGCGGCGAGCGTATGCGTCATGCGCGAGATCGTGTCGGGCCAGCGCTGGCCGTCGAGTTCGCCGCCGTGGGTGAGAATGGCGTAAAATTTCGCAAGCGCGTGCGCGGTTCCGACGCCGCTGAGCGAGACGATGGCTTGCGCGCGGTTCTCCGGTTTGTTCATCGCGCTGATGGCGTGGAGGCCGTGCGGCGAAGTGAAAGTGCGGCGCTGCAAAGTGCCCGGCGTGGCGAGGTCGCGATAAAATTGCGCGGGCACTGGCTCCGCGCCGGCGCGCGCGGCGTAGGTCGTCGCGCAGCGCGCGTTCAATTCGTCCGGCAGCCCGATCCAGAAATCGAGTGCGAGCGGGTCGGCAAAAGTTTTGCGCCAATATTCGCTGATGCGATTGCCGGTGAGCCGGCGCGTGAGTTCGTCGAGCAGAAAACCGAAAGTGCGTGCGTGGTAACCGTGCGCGCTGCCGGGCGGCCAGAGCGGCGCTTGTTTTTCGAGCGCGGCGACGACGGCGTCGTAATCGGTGATGGCGGCAGACTGATCGAGCGCGCAGAGACCGGCGGAATGCGACAGCAGTTGCGCGAGCGTGATCTTAGCCTTCCCGCTCTGCGCGAAGGCCGGCCAGAGGTCCGCGACGCGTTGCTCGAGCGCGATGTCATTCGCCGCGAGCGCGTGCAAGAGGCACGCGCTGCCGATGCCTTTCGTTGCCGACCATGTCAGCACAAGGGTGTCGTCCGACCACGGAATCTCGCGGCGCGCGTCGCAAAAACCGCCGTGCCAATCGAGAATTGGCTTGCCGTGTTGCCAGATGGAAACAGCGGCGCCGAGTTCGCCGAAGCGCGCGAAATTTTCTTCGAACAACGGCGCGAGACGCGCGCGTAAAGTTTCCGGATCGAGCTCCATCGCGCCGCGAGCGTAACATCGCGTCGGCTAACGGTCACTTTACAGCCGCCGTCGTCGGCGGTCGCAGAGCGCCGTTACAAAACCGCGTGCAGCGGTTTGAGATCGGGATCGCGCCGCGCCAGATCGCGAAACGAAGCGTCCATCTTGAAGCTGATTTTCAGATGCACCTGTGCGTCCTGCAGATTGCCGAGCAACGCATCGTAGCAGCCCATGTTGTAATAATAGATCGGTTCTTGCAGCAGCGCGGTTGGCCCTTTCAACAAAAGCTCTTTTGCTTCCAGCGTTTTTCCGAGTTCGTGCAAACAAAATCCGGCGTGGAGATAACCAGCGGTGGCGTGTGGCGCGACGCAGCAGAGTTTGCGGCTCACCGACAACGCGCGCGACCAATGTTTCCTGCGCATGAGATGGTGCAGGCGCAATTGCAGCACCTCGGGGCGATGCTGGAATTCGTCCTCGATGGCGTTCAATTCCACCAGCGATTCGGCCGTCATGCCCAGCTCGGCATAGCCGCAGGCCTGGCGAAAGCGTTGCTTGAAGTCCACGCCATAGATCTTTAGCACGAACCTTGCCCGCGGCTGGGCGGCGATCGGGAAATGGCGGCGCCGCGCTACAGCAAGGTTTCCAGCTCGGTCAAACGCGTCTCAAACAGCGCGATCGTGCGTCGGATCGGGTCGGCTGACGTCATATCGACACCGGCCGCCTGCAACGTTTCGAGTGGAAAGTGCGAGCCGCCGGATTTGAGGAAACCGAGATATTTCTTCACCGCGCCCGCCTCACCGCCGAGCACGCCTTGCGCGAGCGAGACCGCCGCGGAAATGCCGGTGGCGTATTTGTAAACGTAGAAGGCGTGGAAGAAATGCGGGATGCGCAGGCATTCCAACTCGAGCTGGGGATCGATCACCATCGCGTCGCCAAAATAAACCTCGAGCAGCTTGCGATACTCCGCTTTGAAAACGTCGAGCGTGAGCGCCTCGCCCGATTCCTCGATGGCGTGGATGATTTTCTCGAACTCGGCGAACATCGTCTGCCGGTAGAGCGTGCCGCGCAGATCGTCGATCTGACGATTGATGATGTAAGCGCGCATTTTCGGATCGTTCGTTTCTTCGAGCAGATGATGCGTGAGCAATTCTTCGTTGAACGTGCTCGCGACTTCCGCGAGGAAAATCGGGTAGTCGTAATCTTGGAACGGTTGCGCGCGCGCCGAGAACCAGGTGTGCATGGAGTGGCCGGCTTCGTGCGCGAGGGTGTAGACGTCGGAGAAAACGTCGTCCTTGTAATTCATCATGATGTAGGGCGGCGCGCCGTAACTGCCGGATGAAAACGCGCCGCTGCGTTTCCTTTTCGTCTCGTAGCGATCGACCCAGCGCCCGCGCAATCCTGCGCGCAGCACGCCCACATACTCCGAGCCGAGCGGCGCGAGCGCCGCGCCCACCTTTTCCGCCGCTTCATCGAAAGGAATGCGCGTCTCGAATTCCGGCACCAGTGGCACATAGGTGTCGTAAGCGTGCAGTTCGTCCAGCTTCAGCGCACGCCGGCGCAAATCGAAATAGCGCAGCAGCTGTGGAATGCCCTCGCGCACCGCGCCGATGAGGCCGTCATAAACGGCCAGCGGCACGTTGTCGCGAAAGAGTGATTTCTCGAGCGCGGATGGATGATTGCGCGCGCGCGCGCGGAAGACGCCGACCTTTACCGAATAAGCCAGCGCAGCGGCGAGCGTGAATTCGTGATCTTTGAACTCGACGTAGAACTGCGTAAAAGCGCGCTGTCTCACGTCGCGCTCACGCTTTTGCAGAAAGGAACTGAACGAACTTTGCGTCAGCGGCTTCTCGCGACCGTCCGCATCGCGCACCGTGCCGAACTTCATGTCGACATTGGTCAGTTGCGAGAACGCGTCGTCGTAACCTTCGAGCGCGGCGCTGCCCAGCGCGAGCAGGCGTTCTTCGCGCTCGCTCAAAATGTGCGGGCGCATGCGGCGAATTTTGCGCAGCACGTTGAGCCAGGGTTTCAGTACTGGCTCACGCAGGAATTTTTCCCACTGCGCGTCGTCGATGGCCTGGATTTCCGGCGTCACGAACGCGCTCAGCTCGCCGATTTTCGTCATCAGATTTTGCAGTTGTCCGATGCGCGCGAGGTAGGCGTTGTGCGCGCCATCTTCCGCCAGTTGCAGTGACGCGAAGTGATAGACGCGCTCGATTTTCAGATCGAGCTGCTTTTCGAACTCGAGCACTTCCGCGAGCGTGCCGGCGGACGACCCGATGCGGCCGCGCCAGCGTTCGAGCAGAGGGTATGTGCGCGTGATCCACGCCACGTCCTCGCTCCATTTGCCGATGTCGGCGAAGAGATGCGACAAATCCCACTTGTCGGAATCGGGAATGTCGTCGCGCGTGGGAGTTCTGGTTTCGTCGAGCGCTGGCTGTTTCATCCGTCGGAAACTAAGTCGCTGCTATACGATGGCGGATGCTTCCGCGCAATCGCCGGCCGATCTCGTGTGGGTGGCTCGACGGAGTCTCGCCCTACCAGAGAAGACGGGGCTTTGTTCTGTGGGTTGGTAGGGCGACGCTCTGCGGAGCCATTCTATTTCGCAGCGCAAGGTAATTTGCGTCAAACGCCCAGGCGCATGGCACCAGCGCTCAACTGCGGAATCGTGTTTGCCGGCTCGACTCGCCCTGCCACAGACGAAGGCTTTTGCGAGCAGCATGCAATTTGGGCGTTCGCGTTTACTAGTGCGGAATGCGACTACGAAATTTGATCTTAGCCAGCGCGCTCATCCTGCAAACCGTAGCGGCGCAGGAATACCGGGCGCTGCCGGAAATTCCGATCGGCGGCGAAGGCGGCTGGGATACTTTGAGCGTCGCCGCGCATCGTCTTTATCTGTCGCATGCGACCAAAGTGGTCGTCGTTGATCTCGAAAAAAATGCGGTGGCGGGCGAAATCACGGACACGCCGGGCGTGCACGCGTTCATCGCGGTGCCGGGTCTGAACCGCGGATTTTCTTCCAACGGCAAAGAGGCGAAAGCAAGCGTCGTTGATCTCAAAACATTGGCGACGACGGCGAAGATCGATACCGGCGAGGGACCCGATGCGATGGCCTACGACGCCGCGCGCGTCGAGCTCTACGTTTTCAACCATCGCGGCGGCTCGGCCACCGTGATCGATGCGCGGAGCGAGAAAGTAGTCAGCACGATCACCCTCGGTGGTTCGCCGGAATTTGGCGTCGCGGATGCCGCGGCCGGTCGGGTCTACGTGAATCTGGAAGATAAAAGCGAAGTCGCCGTGATCGACACCGCGAAGCACGAAGTCATCGCGCATTGGCCGCTGGCGCCGGGCGCGGAGCCGACCGGCATTGCGCTCGACGCCAGGACGCATCGGCTGTTTTGCGCGTGTAACAACAAGCTTGTCGTCATGCTCGACGCGGAATCGGGCAAAGTGATGAGCACCGCGCCGGTCGGCGAGCACGTCGATGGTTGCGCGTTCGATGCAGCGTCGCGTCTGGTTTTCGTTTCATTCGGCGAAGGCGTGGCCAACATTGTGAAAGAGGAAACACCGGAGAAACTCACGCCGGCGCAAACGCTCACCACGGAGCGCGGCGCGCGCACCATTGCGCTCGATCCGGCGACGCATCGCATTTATCTGCCGACCGCAAAATTCCAACCCGCGCCGAGTCCAGCCCCGGACGAGAAACCCGCGCGCCCGGCGACCGTGCCGAATACATTGAAGCTGCTCGTTTACGGCCCGGCCGAAAAATGCCGATCTTAGCCAGCGCGCTCAGCGGAAGCCGGCTTCGCCTTCGCGATGCAGGCGCGGGCCTTTGCTCTCGAGCGGCTCGGGCGCGTCCTTCGCGGGAATCTGCGGGCAACGGTCGATCCAGCGCGCGCCGTCGCTCGCCGCCCAGCGCACGGCGTTGCGCAAGACGAGCTGCACGTTTTTGTCGTAATAGATTGGGTAGGTTTCGTGTCCCGGCCGAAAATAGAAAATTTTGCCGTGGCCGCGGCGCCAGGTGCAGCCGCTGCGAAAAACTTCGCCGCCCTCGAACCACGAGATGAAGATCGTTTCCTCTGGCGTGGGAATGGCGAAGGGTTCGCCATACATTTCCGTGTTTGGAATTTCGAAATAGCGATCGAGCCCGCGCGCGATCGGATGCGCGGGATGGCAAACCCAGAGGCGTTCCTTTTCGCCCGCTTCGCGCCAGGTGAGCGAGCAACTCGTGCCCATGAGTCGCTTGAACGGCTTCGAATAATGCGCGGAATGCAGCGCGATGAAGCCCATGCCTTCCCACACGCGCGCCAGCACGCGATCGACGATCGCGTCGGCTACGTTTGCGTGCGCGGCATGTCCCCACCAAATCAGCACATCGGTTTTATCTAAAACTTCGGCGCTCAATCCGTGCTCCGGTTCCGCGAGCGTCGCGGTGCGCGCTTCGTGTTCGGTCGAGATCGCGTCGGCTATGATCCGATGCATGCCAGCGGGATAAATTTTCGCCACGAGCTCGTTCTCGCGCTCGTGCACGTTCTCGCCCCAGACCGTGACGCGGATTTTATTCGGCATGAGAGAAACTTTGCATGGTGGAACGCGATCTCCGAGCGCGTTTTGCGAGACGCGAAAATCGCGCCCGGAGGGAACGATCTACCTTTGCCGCCGCCAAGAGATGCCGGTTTCCAATGGCGAGACCACAAAGCCACACGTTAGGAATATTTTCCTGGCTTCCTGGTTTCCAAATGAATGGCGCGCAGGGCTGGATGCTGCGCAATTTTCGTCAGCGCCCGCGCGAGCAAATCTTTCCCCGGCTGCATGCGATGCCACGGTGAAGCGCCGCTCGGGTGCGGCAGCGGGATGACGTCGAAGCTGTGATCGGGTCGGCTAACGACAAATTTCCGGCCGATGACGTCGTGCAATTTTTCGCACGGCAGGAACTGCGTGATCGCGAGTTTGCCGACGGGAATGACGAGGCGCGGTTTCAGCAGCGCGAGCTCGGCCTCGAGCCACGGCGCGCACTTGGCGATTTCATCCGGCGCGGGCACGCGATCGCTGCCGCCGGGAGCTTTCCCGGGAAAACAGCGCAGCACGGCGGCGAAATAAATGCGCGCGCGGACAGCGGCTTCGTCGAGCCCGCACGATTCTTCAAGCCAACGGAAAAGCGTTTTGCCGGCGGTATGCGCGAACGGTCGTTTCAAAATCGGTTCGCGCACGCCCGGCGCCTGCCCGACGAGCATGATCTCGCTCAGGATCGCGCCGCCTGAGACCGGCGGCGGAAGCACGCGCGGACAGCGCCGGCAGCGTAGCAGCGACGCGACATGTTCTTCCAGCGCAATGAGCGATCTGGCCATGCGCACTCAGCGGCGGAAGAACGAGAAGAGGAGACTCAGCACGATGCTGAGGATGATGCAGGTGACGATGGGGAAATAAAAACCGCTGTGCCCGCGCTCGACGTGGATGTCGCCGGGCAACTTTCCCATCCAGCCGCCGAGCCCAGACCAAAGCAACCCGCCGACGACGACAGCGACGACTCCGAAAATGACGAGCGTTTTTCCAAGTTCAGGCATCCGGCAATTTCACAAGCCGCGCCGAAAAGACAACGCGCTTTACGAAAAGTGAAATATGGAAAACGAGGACGCGCGGGCCGGCATGGCTAGGCAGCACGTTCAAAAGCAGCGAGAAGATTAGCAATAGGCGAGAGTTAGGATGCTATACCGATTAAAGGACAGTATTTCCTCGCGCAACGGTACCTGTAGCGGTCGTCTATGACCGCCGAAGCGCGAGTGAGAGCTCAGTTTTGGTCGACCGATATTGCGCGTGCGACCGCGCGAGAGGGATTCCGGGTGACGGTGGGGTTTGCCGTCGCTGAGTTGCGTCTCGAGTCAGCGCACAGGAAGTTCGCCGCATGCCAGTGCAGTTCCGCGATTACTACGAAACTCTAGGCGTCTCGAAGACCGCGAGCGAGGACCAGATCAAGAGCGCGTTCCGCAAACTGGCGCGGAAACATCATCCCGATGTCGCGAAGGACAAAAAGGCGGCGGAGGAAACCTTCAAGCAGATCAACGAGGCGTATGAAGTCCTCGGCGATGTGGATAAGCGCAAGAAATACGACGAACTCGGATCGAATTGGAATCAGCCGGGCGGATTTCAACCGCCGCCGAATTGGGGCGGTGCGCGCCCTGGCGGTGGCGCGCAGTGGAGCGGCGGCGATGGTGTTGAGTTCGAATTCGGCGGCACCGGCTTCAGCGATTTCTTTGAAGCGTTTTTTGGCGGAGGCAGAGGACGCTCCGCGTTTAGTGGTGTCGGGCAGCGCCCGGCGACGGCGGAACGCGGGAGCGATGTCGAGGCCGACATCATGGTTACACTGGAAGAGGCGCTGCATGGCTCGACGCGTCAGGTTTCGTTACGACGCGCGGGCTCGGAGAAGGTCGAGAAATATCAGGTGAAAATTCCGCGCGGCGTCCGCGAAGGGCAACGCATCCGGCTCGCGGGCCAGGGCGAAGCGGGCGAACACGGCGGCAAAAGCGGCGATCTTTTTCTGCGCGTGCGTTTGGCGCGGCATCCCGATTTCGCTGTGGAAGGGAGCGATCTGATTTACGAAGCGAAGATCGAACCGTGGCAGGCGGTACTGGGCGATTCGCTGCTGGTGCCGACGCTGGAAGGCAACGCGCGCTTGAAAATTCCCGCCGGCACGCAGGGCGGACAACGTTTTCGCCTGCGCGAACGCGGTCTCGCCGGCACGGGCAAACAACGCGGCGATCTCTACGTCGCGGTGCAAATTCAATTGCCGAAGCAGTTGAACGAGCGCGAGCGCGAGCTGTGGCAGGAACTGGCGAAGTTGCATGCCGGTGAACGCGCTGGTTAATAGACGACGCGATGAAAATTTCTTTCGGCTCCGATCACGCTGGTTTCGCGCTCAAGGAAAAAGTGAAAACGCTGGTCGAATCGCTCGGCCATGAAGTGAAAGATTTCGGCACGTTCGCGGCCGAGCCATCGGTGGATTATCCGCAGTTTGTCGTGCCGGCGGCGCAGGCGGTGGCGCGCGGCGAGTGTGAGCGCGGCATCGTCTTCGGCGGTTCCGGCAACGGCGAAGCGATGGCGGCGAACAAAGTGCGCGGCGTGCGTTGCGCACTGTGCTGGGACGAAGAAGTCGCGCGGCTCTCCCGCGCGCACAACGATGCCAATGTTCTTTCGCTCGGCGAACGCACCATTCCGGAAGCGACCGCGCTGGCCGTCGTGCGCATCTGGTTGACCACCGATTTCGCCGGAGGCCGCCACGTGCGCCGCATCGGGATGTTAGACGACGCGATGACGGCTTAGCGCGCCGGCCACCAGCGATCGACGCAGACAGCGATGAGAAAGAGCGCGCTGACGAAGGCATTGGCATTGAAGAACGCGCGATTGATGGCGACGACATCGAGCCTGCGCGCGCTGCGATGTTCGTAAACGAGCGCGGCGACGACGAGGAGCATCGAGACGAAATAGACGGTGCCGAGTTTCGCGACGAAGCCGAAACCGATCAGCGCCGCCAGCATGAGCAGGTGGAGAATTTGCGCGAGCCGCAAACTGCGCGCGAGCCCGAGACGCACGACCAGGGAACGCAGGCCTTCGCGTTGATCGAATGCGCGATCCTGCGTCGCATAAATTAAATCGAAGCCGGCGACCCAGCAGACGACGCCGCTAGCCAGCACGATGGGCGGCCAGGCGATGCGGCTGGTTTGCGCGATCCAGGCGGCGACCGGCGCGATGCCGAGCGCGAGACCGAGGAAAAAATGCGTGGCGTTCGTGAAGCGTTTGGTGAGCGAGTAGAAAAAAATCGCAGCCAGAGCGACCGGAGCGAGCAGCAATGTGAGATGATTGATGGCGGCGGCGCAACCCACGAAGAGCGCGCTGGCGATGAGCAGCACGGCGATGGCGCCGGATTTATGCATGAGCCGATGACGCGTCTGCGTTCGCGGATTGCGCTGATCGATTTCCCAATCGGCGACGCGATTAAAAAGCATGGCGGCGGTGCGCGCGGTGATCATGCAGGCCAGCACGAGCAGGAGGACGCGTGCGGAGGGCCGGCCGTCAGCCGACACGATCAGCGCGGCGAGCGCGAACGGCAGGGCGAAAATGGTGTGCGAAAAACGGACGAGATGAAGAAAGCGGGCAATGCTGCCAGCGGGAAGATCGCTCATTGTTCGAACAAGCTCAGCAGATGTTCGCGGGCACGCGCGACGATTGGCGGTCCGTGCGCGAAGAATAGACGCTCGAAGGGCGAGTCGAGTAATTTGCGCAGAGAGCGAATCATTAGCTTTTGCTCGGAACAATATTTTCGCGGCAGGAAATCGAACCCGATGAGATGGATGAGCGCGTCGCCTATGATCCAACTGCCGCCGGCGCGCGCGTCGTAGAAGGCGAATTCTCCCGGCGCGCCGCCCGCGATGGCGTGCGCGGTGAGCCCGAAAATCTCCATGGTGTCGGCTAACGGCGTGAGCGTCGCCAATTCTTGCGCGAGAAGGTCTGGTCCGAAAAGCGGCGCCTCGAAGTCCGCCGCGCCGCGGGCGTGATTGGCGTTGGTGAGGACGACGCCGGCGATTTCGCCCGCGGGCAACAGCGGACGAAGGGCGATCGGATCGAACAGCAGCCAGGCGCCGGCAATGCGGACAGCGGTGGAAGTGAGGTCGGATTTGACCGCCGGGTCGTAGGCCTGCCAGCTCAAGAAATGAGGCGGAACCCAGGCGAAATCGTCCGCGATAACGGGCTTAGTCATCAGCGTGGACCGAGTATTTCTGGCAAATGACGGTCGGGGATTGGCATCGTAGTTGCTAGGTTTTTGATAATTATCATATGATCACCTTCTCCTACCAAGCCCGTGATACTACCGGAAAGATCGTTTCCGGCG
>JALYTV010000018.1 GCA_030854105.1 Verrucomicrobiota bacterium
ATCGCCGAGCCGTATGTGCACGACGCGTTCAGCAAAGGCTGGGAGGATTGGCGCGCGAAACACGAGCGCTATGCGACGCAGGAAGCGATCGACCGAAGCGCGCGCGCGATTTGCGGGCGCGATTTGTTCGCGCGCGATTCGTCGCGGCGAAACCTGGCGCTCAAGCCGCTCCTGAGCAGCGTGCCGGGCTGGCCGGCTTTGCGTTTTGCGCACATGTATTTTCTGAAGGGCGGATTTCTCGAAGGCCGCGCCGGTTTGCGCTACTGCGCGGCGATGGCGAATTATGAGCGCATGATCCGCACGAAGATGGCGGCACGGCGCCAAGTGCGTGAGCGCGCTGACTAGAAGTGGTTCGATTTGGCGCTGTAGCGACGATCTATGACCGCCGTGCTTGCCTAGGGGAGCGGACCACGATTCGGCGGTTATATTACCGCCGCTACAGGACTTTGAAACCGCTGTCCTAATACGCGGATTTCGGCGGCAGGAAAAGCTGCGCGGCTGTGCGCGCGATGATCGCGAATTCGAGCGAGAGATTCCAGTTCTCGAGATATTCCAGATCACAGGCGACCCGATTCTCGATGTCGGCGTTGTTGCGCGCTTCGCCGCGGAACCCGCGCACTTGCGCGAGACCGGTGATGCCCGGTTTCACGAACGTGCGCACCTGATAGTTCTCCATGAAGCGTGCGAATTGCGCGTTGTGTTCGACGAGATGCGGACGCGGCCCGACGATGCTCATCTCGCCACGGAACACATTCCAGAATTGCGGGATCTCATCGATGCTGAGTTTGCGCATCCATTTGCCGAGCGGATAAATGCGCTCGTCGCCTTCGCTCGCCTGGCGCGCTTCTTCGCCGTGATCGGGTCGCATGGTGCGAAATTTGTAGATGACGAAATCGCGATTCTGCATGCCGGCGCGAATCTGTTTGTGCAGGAGCGGCCCGGGCGATTGCAGGCGCTGCGCGATCCAGACCAGCAGCACGAGCAGAGGGAAGATGATCAGCATTACCGGCAGCGAGACGGCGATATCGAGAAGGCGTTTGAGAAAACGATTGAGCGGATTTTCCAGCGGCTCTTCCCGCAGGGCGAGGAAGCGAAACCCGCTGTCCTCGAAATGCACCACCGGATGTCGCAATTTTTCTTCGATATCGCTGAGGATAACGAGCCGCACGCCGAGCCGCTCGGCCGTGCGGATAACGCCGAGGTTGGTGTCGTTCGCGGGAAATTCGAGCAGGATCACCTGCGTGACGCGATGCTCGCGCACCACGCGTTCCATATCGGCGGCACTGCCGAGCACGGGCACGCCGTCGGCGGTTTGCGTGCACGGTTCCTGGCAGAGTAATCCCGCTGTCTGTAATCCGATCTCGGCTTTGCGCCGCAGCCATTGGTGAAGTTGCTGCGCACGCGCGGGCGTGCCGATGAGCAACGTTTTTTCCTCGCGAATCCCGGCGAAAATTCTGGCCGCGAGAAATTCTGGCAAATAGTGATGCGAGAAAAGCAATGTGACGTAGAGCCACGGCATGAAGTTGAACAGGAACACGCGCGAGATAAACGCGTCCTTGGTCGCGATGAGGTAAACGACGAGTGCGCCGATGCTGGCGAAGGTTTGCCGCAGGCTCAGCCGGTGCTGCCGCAGCATGTCGTTTTGCAGCAGATAATCGCGCGTGTTATCGCGCCCGAGGTATTCCAGCGTGAGGCCGAGCACGAGGACCACGCAATAAATGCTGTAGCGCCGCCACGTCAGGTCGGCGCCCGACGAGTAGAAATTCACCATCAGCCAGACCCCGAGCCAGAAGAGACCAGCGACGAGAACGATCTGGCAGAGAAGGAAAAGCCGACGAAGGCCTTCCGTGCGCTGAGTGAGCATGGGTTAGAGGCCGGAGAGAAAGTTTAGCGTACGCGATGGTCGCTTCACTTCAACTCGTGCTAAAGTCGTCGCGATCATAGACAGGGTTCGGGGGCTCGGGACGCCCCTTTCCTTGGGTAGCTAATCCTATACCATCAACCCGAATCCCACCTGACGCGACGCGCGATGG
Source organism: Verrucomicrobiota bacterium (assembly GCA_030854105.1). Taxonomy (GTDB): domain Bacteria; phylum Verrucomicrobiota; class Verrucomicrobiia; order Chthoniobacterales; family UBA10450; genus AV69. The sequence continues at coordinate 2,034 of JALYTV010000018.1, forward strand.
CTTCCACTTCCAATAGTCCGGTAAAATGGGCACGCGGCGCCTTCCTGGCGCTGTTGCCGGCGTTCGCCTGTTTCCTGGGCGGCGCGACGAATAAATGGGCGGAGGGAATCGTCGTCGCCCTGCTCGGTGCTTATCTGCTGGTAAGCCCGCCGCGACGTTCGCTCGGTTGGTTAAACAACGTCATCCTGCTCGGTTTCGTGGCCACGGCGGCGATGGGACTTTTGCCAGCACGATGGTTCGCCACGCCGGATTGGCGGACGGCGCTGACCGCGGACTTCGGCATCGCGCTGCCCACGACCGTCTCGCCGCAACCGTGGCTGACCTTCGGCTGTTTCATCAGTCTCGTCGCCGGCGTTTGCTGGCTCTACGTCGTGTGCGCAGAGCAGAACGAATTGCGAGTCGTGCGTTACCAACTGCGCTTGTTTGCCGGCGCGATCGCCGCCCTCGCCGCCCTCAGCCTTCTCTGTTATCTCGCGCACTTCGACTTGCCGTTCTGGAAGAACGCGCGCCACTTCGGCCCCTTTCCGAATCGCAATCAGACGGCCGATCTGTTCGGCGTCGTGTCGGTGATCATCCTCGCCTGCGGGCAGGACGATCTGCGTTATCGACGCAAACGCTGGCTCTTCTGGCTGCTCGCGCTCGCCGTCATCGTGACGGCTATCATCGTCAATTTCTCGCGCGCAGGCATTGTGCTTTTGGTCATAACCAGCGCGCTCTGGGTAGCAATCGTCACCTGGCGCATCGGCTCCTCGCATGCGCGCCGCGGCGCGGTCCCGCTCGCGCTCGCCGCGTCGTTTCTTTTGCTTCTGTTCAGCGCGCTTCTCATCAGCGGTGGATCGACGCTGGAGCGTTTTCATCTGCAACGTTTCGCCGGCAGCAGCTTCCCCTCCGATTTTCGCTGGCTCATCTTTCACGATGCCTGGCGCTTGATCGCGAGCACGCCGTGGTGCGGTCTCGGGCTCGGCAATTTCGAATGGATCTTCGCCATCTTCCGCGATGCTTCCGGAGGCAATACGCGCGCGTTTCATCCGGAAAGCGACTGGCTCTGGCTCTGGTCGGAAGCGGGCTGGCTGTCAGTCGCGTTCGTCGTCGCCGGCTTCATCTTGCTCGCGCGTCGCGTGTGGCCGCTGGGCGAAGGGACGAATCAACGCTTTCGCATCGCCGCGCTCATCGGCGCGATCATGGTGGCGTTGCACGGCCTCGTCGATGTTTCCGGCCATCGCGTCGGCACTGCTTACGCGGGAATTTTTCTCCTCGGCGCTTGCATTTACCGGCCCGTGCCCTGGCGCAGATCGCGCTGGCTGCCGTGGCTCTTTCGCCTGCTCGGAATCGCGCTGCTGGTGAGCGGAATGTCGTGGACGGTGGCCTGGCGCACGAAGGCATTATTGCCGGGCGGCGTCGGCGTCGCGAATGCGAAAGAGTCGGCCATTATGGACACGCGCGGCCGAAATTTTCGCGAAGCGGATCGGCTCACGACCCTCGCTATGCAATGGGCGCCGCTCGATTGGGAACTCTATTACCTGCGCGCCGTCGCGCGCCTTGGCCAGCACGCCCCTTGGCAGAGCGCGCTGGATGATTTTCGTCGCGCGCGTTTTCTCGAGCCGAATTCCTATTCCGTGCCGCTGCAGGAAGGCATCGTCTGGCTCAGCGTGAAGCCGGAGTTAAGTCTCATCGCCTGGCGCGAAGCGCTCCACCGCGCCAAGCCGGAAGATCGGAGCGGCATCTTCAGCCGCATCTTTTTCAATGCCGCAGTCGCGAATCCAAATACGCGCGACGTGGTGGAGAAGCTCGCTTTTAGTCAGCACGATCTGGTGACGGCGTATCTCGAGCAGTTGCCCCGCGACGAATTTCGCAGAGCCGTGGCCCGGTTGTTGCAAAGCGATCCCGATCTGCACGCGCTCCACGATAGCGATAAGCGGCGCTTATTCCAGCTTTGGCGCGGACGCGGTGACAAGAATGTCCTCGCGAATTTGCTCGCGCAACATCCCGCCTGGGCGGCGCTGGCGTGGCGCGCGATCGCGCAAACGCGCGCCGAGAGTGGCGATTTCCGCGGCGCTTGCGAGTTGATGACGGCGAATATTCCTGCGCCGAGGTTGCCGCCGGTCGTCAGCGGACAATCGCCGGAACAACTGCGCGAAGACGCGTATCGCGGCGCAAATAATTACGACGCCGGCTACGCGCTGTTTCGTTCGCAAATGGACGCAGGAAAAACAGACGACGCGCTCTCCACCGTGCGACATTTCACCGACACGAAAAACGCGCCGGCCTATTTCCATTTCCTCGAAGCGCAGGCGTGGGCCGCGAAACAGGATTGGGAACGCAGTTGGAAAGCGTGGCTCGCTTTCGAACGCACGAGCGCACGTTAGCCGACCCGATCTCCTATTGCGCCAGCGCGGCCTGCGCCGCCGCCAGCCGCGCGATCGGCACGCGATACGGACTGCAGCTCACGTAATCGAGACCGAGTTGCTCGCAAAATTTCACGCTGTCAGGATCGCCGCCATGTTCGCCGCAAATGCCCAGCTTGATTTTCGGCCGCACTTTGCGCCCTTTCTCAACCGCTATCCGCATTAATTGACCGACACCGTTTTGGTCGATCGTCGCGAACGGATTGCGTTTGACGATTTCGAGCTCGGCGTAATGCGGCAGGAATGAACCGCTGTCGTCGCGGCTCATGCCGAGCGTTGTTTGCGTGAGATCGTTGGTGCCGAAGCTGAAAAATTCCGCCGTCGTCGCAATCTCGTCGGCAGTGAGCGCGCCGCGCGGCACCTCGATCATGGTTCCGACGAGATAACTGAACTTCACCTTCTTCTCCTTCATCACTTCGTCCGCGACGCGACGGACGATTTCCGCCTGCAATTCGAACTCACGCTCGAACCCGACCAGCGGGATCATCACTTCCGGACTCACTTTCACGCCGCTCTTTTGCACTTCGGCGGCTGCTTCAAAAATGGCGCGCGCCTGCATTTCGGTGACTTCGGGAAACGAAATGCCAAGGCGACAGCCGCGATGACCGAGCATCGGGTTCTGCTCGTGCAATTCGTGCACGCGCCGCGCGAGTTCGTCCACGCTCACGCCCATTTTGTCAGCCAGCGCGCTTTGCGCCGCATGATCATGGGGCAGAAATTCGTGCAGCGGCGGGTCGAGCAGGCGAATCGTCGCCGGCTTGCCCTTCAGCGCTTTGAAGATGCCGACGAAATCTTTTTTCTGGTAGGGCAGCAATTTAGCCAGCGCGCTCTGCCGATCGTCAATCTTGCGCGCGAGAATCATTTCACGCATGGCGTCGATGCGGTCGCCTTCGAAAAACATGTGTTCGGTGCGGCAGAGACCGATGCCGCTGGCGCCGAAGGAGACGGCGTTCTCGACCTGCTCGGGCGTGTCCGCGTTCGTCCGCACCTTCATGCGCGTGACCTTCGCGCACCAATCCATCAGCTGGCTGAAATTACGATACGTCTCCGTTTTTTGCGCCGCTTTATCGCCGTCGAGCAAACCCTGGATGATTTCCGACGCCGCCGTCGGCAATTGTCCCGCGTAAACGGTGCCGCTGGTGCCGTCGATAGAAAGATAATCTTCGCCCTCACGGAAGATCGCGTTGTCTACCGTCATCGTCTTCGCTTTGTAATCGATCTGCAATGCTGCCGCGCCGCAGATGCAAACTTTGCCCATTTGTCGCGCCACCAGCGCGGCGTGCGACGACACACCGCCGCGCGCGGTGAGAATTCCTTCCGCCGCGATCATCCCGCGCAAGTCTTCCGGTGAAGTCTCCACACGCACGAGCAACACTTTCTCGCCTTTCGCCGCCGCCGCCACCGCGCGATCGGCGTTGAAGTAAACTCTGCCCGTCGCCGCGCCCGGTCCCGCCGGCAATCCGGTGGCGATCGCTTTCGCCTTTTTCACCGCTTCGCGATCGAAAACCGGCGCCAGCACCTGATCGAGTTGATCCGCCGGCACCCGTTTGATCGCCGTTTTCCAGTCGATCAATTTTTCGCGCACCATGTCGCAGGCGAATTTCACCGCGGCCACGCCGGTGCGTTTGCCGTTGCGCGTTTGCAGCATGAAAACTTTGCCATCCTGGATGGTGAACTCGAAATCCTGCACATCCTTGAAATGCGCCTCCAGTACTTTGCGGATGCGCTCGAGCTCGACCAGCGCCTTCGGCAAATGTTTCTTCAAATCGGCGACCGGCTCCGGCGTGCGCACGCCTGCGACCACGTCTTCGCCCTGCGCGTTGATCAGGAATTCGCCGTAGAAAATTTTCTCGCCCGTGGCCGGATCGCGCGTGAATGCGACGCCTGAGCCGGAATTCGTGCCGGTGTTGCCGAACACCATCGCCTGCACGTTCACCGCCGTGCCCCATTCCTGCGGGATGTTGTATTTGCGGCGATAAACGATGGCGCGGTCGTTCATCCACGAACCAAAAACGGCGCCGAGCGATCCTTCGAGCTGCTGCCACGGATCGTTCGGGAATTGTTTGCCAGTGCGATCTTTCACCAGCTTTTTGAAACGGCTCACGAGTTCCTTCAGGTCAGCGACGCGCAATCTCGTGTCCTCGATGTCCTTGTGGTAACTCTCCTGTTTCAGCTCGTGAATCACGGTCTCGAACGGTTCGTGATCTTCCTGCGGCGCTTTCTGCACGCCCATGACGACGTCGCCGTACATCTGAATGAAGCGGCGGTAGCAATCCCAGGCGAAGCGCTCGTTGCCGGTCGCCTTTGCCACCGCGACGACGGTCTGATCGTTCAGCCCGAGATTCAAAATCGTGTCCATCATTCCCGGCATGGAATCGCGCGCGCCGGAACGCACTGCAACGAGCAACGGCATCGCTTTGGTGTCGCCGAACGTCGTGCCCATGATGCGTTCCATGCGATGAACGCCGTCCTTCACCTGCGCCTGCATCGCGTCCGGATAGGTGCGCTTGTGCGCGTAAAAATAAGTGCAGACTTCGGTGGAAAGCGTGAAGCCGGGCGGCACTGGCAGCTTGATGCGCGTCATCTCGGCCAGGTTCGCGCCTTTGCCACCAAGCAACGGTTTCATTTTGCCGTCGCCGTCCGCTTTGCCGTCGCCGAAGTTGTAAACGTATTTCTTCGCCGGCGCGGATTTCTTCGATTTGGCGGAGGGGCGCGCCTGAGCGCGTCGTTTAGGAGCGGACTTTTTTGGCATAACGAAGAGGTGGGCTGATGCGCGGGCAACGTAAGTTTCCGCCCTGCGGTGTCAACGCGAGTGACCGCGCGACTTCGGTGAAAAGGGAAAGCGGCTAAGCGGTTGCGCGCTCAGTGCTCGCGAGCACGTCGTCGATCGCCGCGGTGAAATCTTCCAGTCCCGTGCTCGGCACGATGATGGTGTTACGGCGCCCGTGCGCTTCCTCGGTGATGCGAAGGAATCTGCCTCGCTCGTTCTCGCGGAACTCCACGTAGAAGTACTTCCGCTCAATCTGCAATTCCTTCCCTTCGATAATGTTGTCCATGCGAACGGGTGGGATTTTAGACAGCCCGATCGCGCGGCGGGAAGAAAAAAATGCGACCCCGGCGCGCAGATCGGGTCGGCTAACGTCCGCGCGTCTGGCGTTTGGCAGGCCGCCGGACGAGCGCCGGCTTCAAATCGTCGATGGCAAAATCGATCTGGCGTTTGAATTGGTCCACGCGCGCGACATGCACGCGCAATCTATCTCCCACCGCGAAACGCCGCCGGTGCTGGCGTCCGATGAATTGCCGCTGCGCCGCCGCGTAAACGTAGAAGTCGTCGATGAGGGTGGAGACGTGCACGAGGCCGGTGAGCAACATCTCCGGCAGCTCGATCAGTAAACCGTAATTGCGCACGTCGATGATGGTGGCGTCGAAGACCTGCGGATCGCGCGCGGTGATCTGCGCTTCGAAGAATTCGAGCTTCTTCATTTTGACCGCGTCGATCTCGGCCTCGGCGGCGTTGCGCTCGGTGATGGAAATGTGGTCCGCGAGCGTATTGAGTTCGCCCTGCGTCGCCGTGCTCTTAGCTCCGCGATCGGCCAGTGCGCGATGCACCACCAGATCGGCGTAGCGACGAATCGGACTGGTGAAATGCGTGTAGTTCACTTTCGCCAGGCCGTAGTGCCCCAGCGGCAACGCCGCGTAACGCGCGCGCTTCAAGCTCTTAAGCAGCCCGATCTTGAGCGCGTGCTCTTCCGGCGTGCCGCGAATTTGCATCAGCACGCGCTGCACTTCGCGCCGCTGCGACAGATCGCCGACCTGGATGCCGTGCTGCAAAACGAATTCGCGATACTCCGCCAATTTTTCCGTGTCCGGATTTTCGTGCACGCGATAGACCGAAGGAAATCCGCGATTTTTCAAATCGGTCGCGACCGCTTCGTTCGCTGCCAGCATGAATTCTTCGATGAGCTGATGCGATTCGTCGTTCTCCACGCGCTCGAAGCGAATCGGCTTGCCGCTTTTGTCGCACACGACTTTCACCTCGGGCATGTCGAGATCGAGCGAGCCGTGCTCGAAGCGTTTCCGGCGCAATAACGCCGCCAGTTTCCACGCCGTATGCAGCCGCTGCGTCACTTCATCGGTGCCGCTGCTTTTCAATAGCGCATACGCCTGCTTGTAACTGAGTCGCTTGGCGCTGTGGATGACGGTGCGCGCGAACCGCGTTTTGCGCATGCGTCCTTGTTTGTCGAATTCGATGAAGACCGAATGCGTGAGGCGGTCGACGCGCGGGTTCAAACTACAGACGCCGTTGCTCAGTCGCTCCGGCAGCATCGGGATCACGCGATCGGGCAGGTAAACGCTGTTGCCGCGGCGCTTCGCTTCCTTATCCAGTGCGCTGCCAGGCCGCACGTATGCGGCGACGTCGGCAATGTGCACGCCGAGCTGCCAGCCGCCGCCAGCGAGTTCTTCCACGTTGATCGCGTCGTCAAAATCACGGGCGTCATCCGGGTCGATTGTGAGGATGAATTGTTTGCGCAAATCTTCGCGGCCGCGCTCGGCTTCCGCGGAAACTGTCGTCGGAATTTTCTCCGCTTCCGCCAGCACCGCCGCCGGGAATTCCAGCGGCAAATGATATTTGCGGATGATGGAAAGGATGTCGACGCCGGGCGCGCTGCGCGGCCCGAGAATCTCGACGATTGTGCCCTCGGGATTAACGTGGCGCGATTCCCACGCATCGATGCGCACCACCACTTTGTCGTTTGGCTGCGCGGTGCGGCCGGCGATCGCTTCCAGCGGCACGTAAATGTTGTGCACCAGGCGCGGATCGTCCGGCACGACGTAGGAAAAACTGCGCGTCTTTTGCAGCGTGCCGACCATGGTGTCGTGCGCGCGTTCAAGAATGCGAATGACGCGGCCTTCCGCACGAGAATTGCGCGCGCGCGACATTTCCGCCGGTCGCACGATGCGCGCGACGACGCGATCGCCATGCATGGCGGTGCCAGTATTCTCCGCTGCGATGAAAAGATCGGGCTGTCCGCCTTTTTCGTTCGTGAGAAACGCATAGCCCGCTTCGTGCACGCTCAATTTGCCGGTGACGAGATCCGCCGTGTCCGGCAGCACATAGCGATTCTTGCGAATGCGCGCGAGCTCGCCGGCGTGCTCAAGGTCGTGCAACACGCGACGGACTTCGCCGCGGCCGTCGACCGGCACGCCGAGCGCGTCGGCCATTTCTGTTTTCTCGAGCGGGCGATATTTCGGCTGTGCCACCAGTCGCAGAATTTCAGCGCGCAGATCAGTCTTCCGTGGCATGTCGCCGCTCACCCTCTGATGGAATCCGGCTGCGCACCAGCCGTTTCCGACAGACGAAGATCGAATAAATCGCCTCGCGTGATAGTCTCACCCGCATGGGTGCGTCGCTTTGGAAAATCGCTGGTCGCGTCCACGATCTATCAAAACGCGGCTGGATCATGGGCGTGTTGAACGTCACGCCGGACTCCTTTTCCGACGGCGGGGAATTTTTCAGCGCGGAAAGCGCGATCGCGCACGGACACCAAATGATCGCCGACGGCGCCGACATCATCGACATCGGTGGCGAATCGACCCGGCCGGGCGCGGAGCCGGTCGCGGCGGCGGAAGAAATGCGCCGCGCCTTGCCGGTAATCGAGGCGCTCGCGCGCGAAAACGTTTTGCTTTCCATCGACACCATGAAGGCCGAGGTCGCCGACGCTGCGCTCGAGCGCGGCGCGCACATCGTGAACGACGTCAGCGGTGGCACGTCAGACAGCGCGATGGGGAGAGTGGTCGCGCAACGTGCCGCCGCCTTCATCGTCATGCACATGCAGGGCAATCCGCGCACCATGCAGCTTGCGCCGCGTTACGAAAACGTCGTACGCGAAATCGGCGATTTTTTTCGACAACAACAGGCGCGACTCATAGATTGCGGTATCGATCCCATGGCGCTTGCCTTCGATCCCGGAATCGGCTTCGGCAAAACGCTTGAGCACAATCTCACGCTGCTCCGGCGACTCCATGATTTACGCGTGGCGGGCCGGCCGCTCGTGGTCGGCGTTTCGCACAAAAGTTTTCTGGGAAAGGTCGTCGGCACCAACGGGTCGGCTGACGACCGGCTCGCGCCCACCGTGGCGATGACGTCGTGGCTGCGCGCCCGCGGCGCCGATGTTTTGCGTGTGCACGAGGTGAAGGAAAATTTGCAGGCTATGCGCGTGGCCGACACGTTGAGAGAACCGCAGCATGCTTAATCAAATCGTCGATCTCTGGTTTCGCGGATGGCGCAGCGCCTTCGAGATCGTGCTGCTTAGCGTCGGGCTTTATTACGGCTATCTTTATTTTCGCGGAACCCGCGGCGCCAAAGTGCTCACCGGCCTTGCCATCGTTTTCCTCACCCTCACGCTGATTTCGCAGCTGCTGAATCTCGTCGTCATCAGCTGGATCATCCGCAGCTTCTCCGTCTTCCTCGCCATCGCGCTGGTGGTGATCTTTCAGCCGGAACTCCGGCGCGGTTTGGCCGAGCTCGGCAGCCACCCGATTTTTTCGCTCACTAGCGAAAAGCGCGAGACGGTGCACGACCTCGCCGAAGCAGTCACGCAATTGGCCAGCAAACAATTCGGCGCGCTCATCGCCATCGAACGCGACACGTCGATTCGCGTCTATGAAGAAACCGGCGTCTCGCTCGACGCGCAATTTTCGGTCGAGCTCATGCTCAGCGTCTTCCATCCGAAATCGGCGCTGCACGACGGCGGCGTCATCGTCCGCAACGGGCGCATCGCTGCGGCCGCCTGCATTTTTCCCGTGAGCCAGCGCGAGACGCTCGATCGCAGTCTCGGCCTGCGTCATCGCGCCGGGCTGGGCTTGACCGAAGAATCCGATGCCATCGCCGTGGTCGTCTCGGAGGAAACCGGCGGCATTTCCATCTGTCACCGTCGTCGTATTGAGCGAGGTTTTAACGCGGAGGCACTCCGCAAACGCGTGAGCGAACTTTTACTGCAGCACTCCGATGAAGAAACTAATCCTGAAGAATTGGCTGGCGAAATTAGTCTGTCTCCTGCTCGCGATCGCGCTTTGGTACCTGATCAAAAAGAACGTAGCAACGACACCCTCGCGGTCTGAGTTCGCGGCGCCCACCGCGCAAACTCACTAACGCAAAAGGCGCGCAAGATTTTCGTCCTCCCACTTCCGCGCCCGCTTGTAATTGCGGAATTTCTTTTCGCGCCGGTTGAACGCCGGCGTGTGCACGAGCCGGCGTCCGTCGGCGCTCGTCTCGTCCGGCACGACCGCGTGCAGCATTTCGTGATAGAGAATGTAATCGAGAAACCACGGCGGTACGAAGCGCTGATCGAGCCAGGGATTGATGCGAATGACGCGATCTTCTTCCTGGATGGTGCCGAAGATGAAATATTCTTTCGGGCGCTCTTTGCGTTTGCGGCCCCAGACGACGCGATAATTGCGGAGACGATTGCCGAAATGGCGCGCATTCAGTTTGTCGAAGATGCGTCGCAAATCAAAAAAGCGGCCTTCGTTCTCCAGATCGAACTGCCGCTGCAACGGCAACCTCGGTCGCGCCGCCTTCCGCTTGCTTCGTTTTGCCATATGCCCTTTCATCCCTGCCTTGGAACGGGGTAATTTACTGCGGTCGCGATCAGCTTACAACCAGCGCGCTCAGATTCTATAAACGCATAAAGCGTATCCCGGTAACGCTTTATACTGTGAATCAGAATTGAGAAGAAATCATTTGTGAGAATCGAGCGGCTTCACGTGCCGGCGCGAGAATTCCGTCATTCGTGTGCGCTTCCTCATCGCGAGCCGCGCGGACGGCGAGGAATCCCCCGGTTGCACCCGCGCCTTCGAACACCGGAAGATTCCTCGCTCACGCTCGGAATGACCAACAACGCGGAATGACAAGCTGCGCGTGAGACGAGCACCGCGTGAGAAAATGGTGCATGTAACAGTCCGCGCGTGCGGCAATCGGCAATGGTCCAGTTGCAACGCAAACTGCACCACGATCCTATGAGCGCGCTGTTTGCGGTTCGCTCCCGCTAATTATATGATGCTTTTCCGCGCGCACGCACCGTGTCTCCCTTTCTCCGAAAAATTCTTGGTCTGAATTGGCTGCTCTTGCTCGTCATGCTCGCGCTCGCCGTTTTCGGCGTGATCGCGATTTATAGCGCGACCTACATGCGCGATGATCCCGTGGCGTCCGAGTTCTGGCGCAAGCAGGCGAACTGGGTCGTCGTCGGCTTCTTCGCCTTTATGATCACGAGCTTGATCGATTATCGCTGGGTGCGCTGGGGCGCCCTGCCGATGTATGTCGCCGGTCTCATTTTTCTCATCCTCACGAAATTCATCGGCCAAAAAGTTTACGGCGCGCGCAGTTGGCTCCATCTCGGCCCGATTAATTTCCAGCCGGCGCAGCTCGCCGTGATCGCTGGCATCATGGTGCTCGCACTTTTCCTCAGCCAATTCCGCCAGATGCATCCGATGCTGCGTCTGCTTGTATGCGGCGCGATCATGGGCGCGCCGTGTCTCTTGATTCTCATGCAGCCCGATTTGGGCGAAGTGATCATCTGGGGACCGATCATGATGGCTCTGCTTTTCGTCGCGGGAATTCCTGTCCGCTATCTCGTCTGCATCATGCTGATCATCGCCGCGATGATTCCCGTCGTCGCGTTCGTGGGATTGAAACAGTATCAACAGGATCGGCTTACCGCGTTCATCAATCCCGATATCGATCGGCAGGGCTCCGCGTGGGCGATCAATCAATCGCTCATCGCCATCGGGTCCGGGGGCTGGTCGGGAAAGGGCTTCAAAGCGCCCAACACGCAAATCGAGCTCGGCTTCCTGCCCGCGACCGCCGTGCATAATGACTACATTTTTTCAGCCATCGGTGAGCAATGGGGCTTCGTCGGCGGCTGCTTTCTGCTCGGAGGTTTCGCGTTGTTAATATCGACCTGTTTATTCGTCGGTTTTAACGCCGGCGATCATTTCGGACTTTTACTCGTCGTCGGCATCACCACGCTCATTTTCACGCACATTTTCCAGAACGTCGGGATGACGATTTCCGTAATGCCGATTACGGGCGTGCCGCTGCCGCTCGTCAGTTACAGCGGTTCGTTCGTGCTCATGGTCATGTTCGGCCTCGGCATCGTGAACAGCGTCTGGGTCCACCGCAAAGAACCGGTTCGCTAGACGGCGCACGTTCGCGCTGTTTAGATCGTGTCGGCTGACGTATGACCACCGACTACAAAGTGAAGCTGGAGATTTTCGAGGGCCCGCTCGATCTCCTGCTTTATTTGATTAAACGCGACGAGGTCGACATTTACGACATCTCGATCGAGCGCATCACGCGGCAATACCTCGAATATCTCCAGGCGTTCAAGGAACTGAACATCGACGTCGCCGGCGAGTTCGTCGTCATGGCCGCAAATCTTCTTTACCTCAAGAGTCGCAGTCTGCTGCCAGTCGATCAGCAACCACCGGAGGAAGATGCGGAGGACGATGATCCGCGCTGGGATCTCATCCGGCAATTGATCGAATACAAAAAATTCAAGGAAGCGGCCTCACAGCTGGCCGAGCGCGCGCGGGAGCAGGAAAAAATTTACGCGCGCAGCGGTGTGCTCGCGCAGGAAATCATGGCGCCGTTGCGGCTCGGCGAAGTCGGCATTTTCCAGTTGATCAACGCGTTTCAAAACGTGCTCAAGCGCCTCGACGCGCGCGAGTCGCTGCAGGAAATCTTCGGCGAGAACTACACCGTGTCCGATAAGATCGAGGCGATTCTCACGCGCATGAGCGAGGGCAAAAGCATTCGCTTCGCGGAGCTTTTCGCGCAGATGGCGTCGCGCGTCGAAATCGTGGTGACGTTTCTGGCGCTGCTGGAATTGATCCGGCTCAAACAGGTGCGCACAGTGCAGAGCGAGACATTTGGCGAGATCGAGATCGCGCCGGTTTAAATGCGCACGGTGTTGATCGCCGGCTGCGGCTACACCGGAACGGCGGCTGCTCGATTATTCGCGCGGAGCGGCTGGTCGGTCGTGGGTTGGGCGCGCTCGGTCGCGAGCCTGGACGCATTGTTAGCCGACGCGATCACCGCGCGCGCCGTCGATATTTCCGAGGCCGCCGCCGTCGCGCGGAATCGATTTGCCGCCGACGTCGTGGTGCAATGCGCCAGCTCGGGCGGTGGTGGCGATGAGGCGACGTATCGAGCTGTCTATCTCGAAGGCGCGCGCAATCTGGCGGCCTCGTTTCCAAACGCGCGTTTGATTTTTGTCGGTAGCACCAGCGTTTATGCGCAGGAAAGCGGCGAGGAGGTCACGGAAGAAAGCGCCGCCGAACCAACCACTCCGACGGGAAAAATCCTGCGTGCAGCCGAGCAGATCGCGCTGTCTGCCGACGGCATCGTGCTGCGCGCGGCAGGAATTTACGGCCCGGGACGATCGGCGCTGTGGCGACGGCTGCGCGAGGGAAAGGCGACGCTGTCATCGCGCGATCGTATCGTAAATCAGATTCATCGCGACGATCTTGCCCGAGCGATTTTGCTGCTGGCGGAGACGGCGAAGATACCGTCACCAAGGATTTTTAACGTCGTCGACGACGCGCCCTCTTCGCTGCATGCGATTTTGCGGTGGTTATCGGCCAGGACTTGTCATCCGCTGACTGAAACCGCGGTCGAGCCGAGTCGCGGTCGCCGCGGGCAAAGCAATAAGTTCGTCCGCAACCACAAGCTGCGCGCTCTCGGCTGGGCGCCCACGTATCCCACTTATGTGCAGGCCTTCGAAAACTCGATCCTGCCGTCGTCGTAAATGAAGTGGCGCCTGTGCGGGCATGTTTGCTGCTCGCCCAATGCTGATGCGGGAGATCAAGCTAAGCGGTCGCGAAGCGGCCGTGGTGAGGGCCATCGGATTCGCCGAAGCCATGATGGGAGCTGAAATCCAGGACTACACCCAAATGGCAGCCGAGGACGTGAGCGATATCCTTAACGGCTTGCTCGCGGCCGGCCTGGTCGAAAGCGTTCCCTACGCCGAACAAGTCGACATGGCGGAGATGCCGGCCACTTCGTTCGAGGTCAACCCCGCGTACGTGCACGAGCTCCGCATCGCGCTGGTGCGGCGCTAAGCCGCCGCCAGGTTTTTCCGCTCGCCGAAAAGCTGGCGGATCACTTCTTCGATCGGCATCTCCTGCACATTGATGTCGCTGACGTGGCAGGCTTCGAGTAAATGGCGGGCGACTTCCGTCACGCGTGCGCGCGGGACTTTGATCTGCACGGAAACCGGCGTCTGCGCCACGATCTCGCCGAATTCCGCAAAGTCCCGCTTCGCTTCCGCATCAAAAGTGAGGCTGATGATTTTGTCGGCGGCAAATCGATCGACGATTTTCTCGAGCGGCCCGTCGTAAAAAATCTTGCCGTGATCTATGATGAGCACGCGATCGCACAGCTCCTGGATGTCCTGCATGTAATGGCTCGTCAGCATGGTGACAATGCTGCGTTCCTGATTGTAAACGCGCAGAAATTCGCGCACGCGCTTTTGGCTGACCACATCCAGCCCGATCGTCGGTTCGTCGAGGAACAACACTTTGGGCTCGTGGATGAGCGCGCTGATTAATTCCATCTTCATGCGCTCGCCGAGAGAAAGTTCGCGCACCATCACGTTCATCTTGTCGGTGACCTCGAGCAGCTCACTCAAGCCGCCGACGATTTTTTTGAAACGAGCGCGGTCGATGCCGTAGATCGCGCGATTTAATTCCAGCGATTCCTGTGCGGGCAAATCCCACCAGAGCGCATTCTTCTGTCCCATGAGCAGCGCGAATTGCCGTTTCATCTCGTTGTGCCGCTCCCACGGCACGAAGCCGAGCACGCGCGCCTCTCCTGAGGTTGGATTCAACAGGCCGGACAACATTTTCAGCACGGTGGTTTTGCCGGCGCCATTCGGGCCGAGGAAGCCGACGAACTCACCGTCTTCGATCTGGAAACTGATGCCGTCGGCGGCGCGTGTCTCGTCGTAACGACGATGCACGAGTCCTTTGACCGCGCCGAGCAGGCCGCCCTCTTTGCGATACGTCCGGTAAACCTTGGTCAGGTCGCGGGCCTCGATCGTCGCCATCTTTTAGCGCCCGATGTTAGCCGACACGATCAGGCCGCGCTGGTCTTGGATTTTTTCTGCAGCAACGGCAGCACTTTCTCGACCAGCGCTTCCGCCGTCAGGCCATGCTTTTTGCGCAGGATCGGAATGGTGCCGTGCTCGATGAATTGATCCGGCCAGCCGATGCGCACGACAGGCGTCGCGATCATTTGTGAATGCAGATGCTCCATCACCGCGCAGCCGAAGCCGTTGTGCAGCACGTGATCTTCCAGCGTCGCGACCACCTGCACGCTGCGCGCGAAAAATTCCAGCGTGCCGAGATCGATCGGCTTGATCCAGCGTGGATTGATCAGCGCCACGGAAACGCCTTGCGCCTCGAGCATTTTGGCCGCTTCCTGCGCGACTTCGAACATGTTGCCGAGACCGAACAACGCGACATCGCGTCCGTGTTGCACCACCTCAGCCTTCCCGATCTCGAGCAGCTTCGGCGATTCCTTCGGCTTGGCGCCGACGCCGGCGCCGCGCGGATAACGAATCGCGATTGGCCCGGAATTGTAATTGGCCATCGTCCAAAGCATGTCGACGAATTCGTCTTCGTCTTTCGGCTGCATATGCACGATGCCCGGGACATGGCGCAGATAACCGATATCGAAAAGGCCGTGGTGCGTCGGGCCGTCGTCGCCGCTTAAGCCCGCGCGATCCATGCAAAGCGCGACATTCAGATTCTGCAGCGCGATGTCGTGAATGATCATGTCGTAAGCGCGCTGCATGAAGGTCGAGTAAATCGTCAGGAACGGCTTGAGCCCTTGCGTCGCCAGGCCGCAAGCGAAGAGCGCCGCGTGTTCCTCCGCGATGCCGACGTCGTAGTAACGATCCGGATGCGCCGCTTGGAAAAATCCCAGGCCGGTGCCGCTCGGCATCGCCGCCGTGATGGCCACGATGTTCTTGTTCGAGTCGGCAAATTTCGCCAGCGTCTTGCCGAGCAATTCCGAATACGTCGGCGTCGGCGCCGGCGCGGTCTCGCCCGTCTCCAGCGTGTATTTGCCGAGGCCGTGAAATTTATCCGGCTTCGCGATGGCGGGTTCGTAGCCTTTGCCTTTTTTGGTGAGGATGTGTAGCAGCACGGGCTCCTCCTGCGTCTTCAAAAACTCGAACGTTTTGATCAGCAGCGGAATATCGTGGCCGTCGATCGGGCCGTAATAACGCAAGCCGAGCTCCTCGAAGATCACGCTCGGCACGAGCAAATTTTTGACGCCTTCCTCGACCTTGTGCGCGAGCTGGACCATCCCTTTGCCGGCCACGGCCTGGATAAATTTGTGCGCCTTCTCGTGCAGACCCGCATACATCGGGTTGGTGGTGATCGAATTGAAATACGACGCGATGGCGCCGACGTTTTTTGCGATCGACCATTCGTTGTCGTTCAGCACCACGATGAATTTCTTCGTCTGCGATTTGGCGTTGTTCAGCGCTTCGTAACTGATGCCGCAGGTGAAGGCCGCGTCGCCCGCGACGACGACCACGTTTTCATCGCCGCCCCGCAAATCGCGGCCGACCGCCATGCCGAGGCCGGCGGAAAGCGCCGTGCCCGCGTGGCCGGCGCCGTAGGAATCGTGTTCGCTTTCCGTGCGCAGGAGAAATCCGTTGAGCCCCTGGTATTGGCGCATGGTGTGGATGCGATCGAGCCGGCCGGTAAACATTTTGTGCACGTAGCCCTGGTGGCTGACGTCGAAGACGAAGCGATCCTTCGGCGTTTCGAACACGCGATGCAGCGCGATGGTCAGCTCGACCACGCCGAGATTCGGGCCAAGGTGCCCGCCGGTTTGCGACAAAACATTGATGAGTTCTTCGCGAACTTCCTGCGCGAGCTGCGGCAGATCCGCTTCGTTGAGCGCGCGGATATCGGCCGGGCCGTGAACGCCATCGAGCAGGCGGGAGGTTTTTTCAGAAGAGGCTGACATCGTCGTTGTCCTTTGGCTCTGGAGTGGGCGCCGGCGCGTCCTCGGCGTCGAAGCTTTTCACTGCGGCTTTTCCCGCGTGATCGCGCGTGATGATTTCAATTTTCTGCTCTGCTTTGGCCAGGCGATCCTGGCAAATCTTCACCAGCTTCATCCCTTCCTCGTAGCGCACAAGCAAATCTTCCAGCGCGATCTCGCCCGTCTCCATCTCCTCGACGATGGCTTCGAGACGCTGCATCGCGTTTTCAAAATTCAATTCCGGTATGTTCTTCTTCGCCGATTCGGGCATAGCGCGGCTCGCAATTAAGCACAGAGCGGCGCGCAGCGCGACCTTCGGCAAACGCCCTGCGCTGGCGCGCTTCGTGCTCAGAAAGAAGGACGCAACCACCCCGGCTCCAGGGCCGGGTCTCCTGCGGGGGCGTAGCGAATATGGGCTACAACGCAGGGGCATTCTCACTTTTTTACTACGGCGACCTTCCTCGCCGTGCCGCCCGCGTTTTGGGAACTTCGGCCGCCTCGCGCACTCAAGTCTCAGGCACAGCCTGCTCGCTGACCCTTCGTCAGCTTCGCAGCGGGTTGTCCCTGCGCCGCTTTTGAAATCGGGCATGGCGGCTTGATGGGGTGCGCGGGCGGACCGAACCCGGATCACAAACAGCGCGCTTGCTGGCACATCCGATGCTTGGGCAGAAAGGCAGATGGTGCCCGACCTCAAGAAAATTCTGCTCATCGATCGCGAGCCGCGCGTGACGCGTCTCGTGCGACAAGCGCTCGAGAGCGTCGGCAAATACATCATCCGCGAGGAACACGATACCGCTTTCGCCGTGCACGCGGCGAAATGGTTCCATCCCGATCTCATCATGGTCGACCTCAATGTCCGCGCCAGCGACGGCGAGATCGTCGCCAGTTGTCTGCGCGATGATAGCGAGTTGCACAATACGCCGCTCCTTTGCCTCAGTAATTTCGTCGCCGAACGCGGCTTTCTCTCTGCGGGAATTCTCAGCGGCTACAGCTTTCTCGCGTCGCCGGTGCCGATCGAAGACTTACTCCGCGGCGTCGAACAACTCCTCTTCGGCAAAAGTTAGCCGACCCGATTCATTCACAAGCGGTGGCCATGCGCGCTCGCTTCGGTCAATTTCGCCAGCCGTTTCACCAGCGTCGCTTCCCGTTTCGCGCTCACCAGCCACCACGCGATGACTTTGCGATACGATGGCGCCTGTTTTTGGAAAAACTCCCACGCCGCTTTGTTCTTCTTCAAAACGCGCGCGTGCGCCGGCAGCAAATCGACGCTGCGTTGTTCGTAGGAATAAATGCCCGATTTATTTTCGCGCCGCGCCGCGAACGCTTTCTCGCCCGCCGGCAACATGCGGCTTTCTTTTCTCAGTCGCGCCGCGTGTCGCATATTCACCGCGCTCCAGATGCTGCCCTTCTGCGCGGCGTGAATCGAATCTGGTAGCTCGTCTCATCGATGCGTTTGCGAATGCCATCGATCCAGCCGACGCAGAGCGCTTCGTCGACCGATTCCTTCCACGTCATGCTCGGCTTGTCGGAATCCTTCCGGTAAAAGCCGACCCACAGCTCATTGGCGCGCGCGTGATTCTTCGCCAGCCAAGTGCGGAACTGCGCCGGCGTTGCGAAAAGGCGAATGTCGCGGGATGTGGGCAAGCTCATTTCTTGTAGCGGCGGTCTATGACCGCCGGACGTATCGGGGAGCAATTAGCAATTTCCTCGCGGCGAAGCCAATCAGCGCCGGAGGAATCGGCGGTCATAGACCACCGCTACAGGAAATTACAATCCCGCGCGAGCGACCGGATGTTAGCCTACCCGATCTGCTGCTTGTAGGCGGCGGCGTCCTGCAAATTTTTAAGGTCGTCCGCGTTCGCGACCTTGAGCAGGAAAAGCCAGCCGTCGCCGAACGGATCGGTATTCACCAGCGCCGGGTTCGCCGTGAGCGCTTCGTTGCCTTCTACGATCGTGCCTTTCACCGGCGCATAAATATCGCTCGCCGCTTTCACGGATTCGACGACTGCGGTCGCTTCCTTCGCGTTCACTTCGCGGCCCGCCTTTGGCACTTCGACGAACACCACGTCGGTCAATTCCGCCTGCGCGTGATCGGTAATACCGACGCGGATGTTGTCGCCTTCGCGCTTAATCCATTCGTGGCTTTCGGTGTAAAGCAAATCGTTGGGAACATTCATGATGTAGTGGCCGCCGTCCCCGGCGGCAGAGGTTTGTTTTCTTTTTTGTAGAGCGGTCTCTTTTCGATAACGGCGGGAAATTTTTGTCCGCGAATTTCAATCTCCAGTGGCGTGCCGATTTTCGCCGACGCCGCCGAGACATACGCCATGCCGATGCCGATGTTCAAGCTCGGCGACATCGTGCCGCTGCTGATTTCCCCGACGCACTGGCCATCGTGGAAAACGGCGTAGTGCGGACGTGGCGGCGGCGCTTTGCCGGTCATCTTGAATGCGACGAGGCGTTCGCGCGCGCCATTCGTTTTCGTTTCTAATAATTTTTCGCGGCCGACGAAATCCGGCTTTTCCAGATCGACGAAAAAGCCGAGGCTGGCCTCGATCGGATTGTGCTCGACGGAAAGATCGGAGCCGTTGAGCGGATAACACATTTCCAGTCGCAACGTGTCGCGGGCGCCGAGTCCGCACGCTTTCATGCCGAACCCGCGACCGGCAGACAGCGCGCTCTGCCAGATTTGCGCGGCGATGCGCACGGGAAAGAAAACTTCGAAACCGTCTTCGCCAGTGTAACCAGTGCGCGCGACCGAGAGCGTGTCGTCTAACATCGGGTAGTCTATGATCTGATTGCGCGCCGGCGCGGTCTTGTCTTCGCCGAGCCAGGCGTGGAAGAAAAAGTCCGCGCGCGGCCCCTGGATGGCGACGCCGCCGAAATCCGCGCTGCGATTTTCCAGCGTCACGTCTGCGGGCCGATGTTTTTCCAGCCACGCGAAATCGTCCTCGATCCTGGACGCGTTCACCACGAGCAGGAATTCCGTGTCGGCGATGCGATAAAGAATGAGGTCGTCGATCACGCCGCCGTTTTCGTTCAGCAGAAAAGTGTATTGCCCGGCGCGCACTTCGAGTTTCGCGACGTTGTTGGTGAGCATGCGATTGAGCCAATCGGCCGCGCTCTTTCCCGCGACGAGAAATTGGCCCATGTGCGAAATGTCGAACATGCCGAGCCCGCTGCGCACGGCCAAGTGTTCGTCGACGATGCTGGTGTATTGCACCGGCATGAGCCAGCCGCCGAAGGGCACCATCTTCGCGCCGAGCTTTTCGTGTTCGCTTTTGAGCGCGGTGCTTTTGAGCGCGTCCGTCACGCGGGGAAGCTAGACGCCGCGATGCGGCACGCAACCGACCCGCTCGTCGCAGCCGAACCATTTGAGCCGGTCGGCTAACCTCGCTACGCTGCCGCGCGTCATGACCTTTCTGGATAAACTCGAGCGCCGCGTCGGCTTCATCGCCGTGCCGGGATTACTGCGCTACGTCGCCGCGCTCACGGCGCTCACGTTTATTCTCTACAAATTTCAGCCGACCTTTTTGCAGTTCGTCGATCTCGATCGTGCCGCGATTTTGCGCGGCGAAGTCTGGCGTCTCGTCACTTATATTTTTATCCCGGCGCTCGGCAGCCTTCTGCCGGTCCCGGATTGGTTCAATGCCGCGTTCATGGTGCTCTTCCTCATCTGGGTCGGCGACCGGCTGGAAGACGCCTGGGGTTCGTTCCGGCTCACGCTTTTTTTCCTGGTCGGGATGGCTGGCACCACGGTAGCCGCCTTCGTCTTCGACGCGTCGTTCTCGAACGCCATGCTCATTTCCTCGATCTTCTTCGCTTTCGCGCGCTTTTTTCCCGATGTCATTATCTACTTCGCGTATCTGATTCCACTGAAGGTGAAATGGATTGCATGGGGTTACGCTGCGATCCTCGCGCTGCAATTCGTCGTCGGTTCTCTCTCGGCCAAGGCGGCGATTCTGGTCGCGTTCGCGAATTATTTCCTCTTCTTCGGTCGCGATATTTTTAACGATGCGAAACATCGCCGCAGGGTCCGCGAACGACGGACGCGCTTCGACGCAGAAACGCGCGAAGCTGCGACGGAGACGCTGCACCATTGTGCCATTTGCGGCGCCACCGAGCTGACGGATCCGAATCTGGAATTCCGCGTCGCGGCCGATGGCGAAGAATATTGCGTGCCGCACCTCGAGCAGGCGCGTGCCACGCGCGCTTGACCGGATTTTCGCGCGGCGGACACTAGCGCGTGGCTGACAAGAACGCGCCTCTCATTCCTGAAACCGGCTGGCATTGCCTCCATTTGTTCTACCGCATCGAGCACGCGCAATGGCAGTTGCTCAGCGGCGACGAGCAACGGCAGGCGAAGATCGCGCTGTCTGAGATCGTGCAGGAAATTCGCGCGACGGAAAACACGCAGCTGCTCACGCTCAGCATCGTCACGCCGAAAGCCGATCTCGAGTTCATGCTCATCACGCCCGATTTGCACACGGCGAATGCCTTTGAAAAGCGCCTGAGCCTCTCGCTCGGCGCCGGCGTGCTCGAGCCGCTCTACAGTTATCTCTCGCTCACGGAAGAGAGCGAATACGCCACCACGCCCGAGCAATACGCGGAGACGCTCGAGCGCGAACAGAAACTTACGCGTGGCACGCCGGCGTTTGACGACGCGATGCAAACGTTCGCCGAGCGCATGCAGCATTACACGCACGATCGCGTTTATCCGACGCTGCCCGATTGGCCGATCGTCTGCTTTTACAATATGGAGAAGCGCCGTGGCGAGCAGCGCAACTGGTACGCGCTACCGTTCGAGGAGCGCCGCAAATTAATGCAAGGCCACGCCCGCGTCGGGCGCGAATTCGCCGGCAAAATCAAGCAGCTCATCACCGGTTCCACCGGCCTCGACGATGCCGAATGGGGCGTGACGCTGTTTGCGCGCGACACCTTCCAGATTAAGAAGATCGTTTACGAAATGCGTTTCGACCCGGTGAGCGCTGAGTTCGCCGACTTCGGCGAGTTCTTCATCGGCCTGCAGCTTCCGCTCGATGAATTATTCCGGCGCCTGCAACTTTAGGATGGGTGACAGAGCGGTCGATTGTGCACGCCTGGAAAGCGTGTGTGCCGCAAGGCACCAGGGGTTCGAATCCCCTCCCATCCGGATGTTAGCCAGCGCGCTCTGCGTTTTGTTTTTTTGCGCCAGTGCCACGCTGCGCGCGGAGACGACGTCGCCGTTTGGCGGAGAATTCCAGGCCGCTCAGCGGGACTTTCGCGAGCGGAAATTAGACGCCGCGCTCACCGCGCTGGATCGCTCGAAAGAGGCGAGTGTGCAGGCACTCGATCTGCGCGGCTGCATTTTGCTGGAGAAAAATGATTTCGATGGCGCCGGCCAGGCGTTCGCAGCGGCGCACGCGGCCGCTCCGAAACTTTTCGCCCCACGTTTGCATCGCGGCGACGCGTTGTTGCGCGCGGGGAAATTTGCGGAAGCGCGCGGGCAATACGAGGCGCTGCTGAAGGAAACGAACATTCTCATTTCCAACGAGCGCCTCCGCTTTGCCGTGCTCATGACTTACCTCGGCGAGAAGGACGATGCTTCCGCAAAGGCGGCGCTCGATCGCATTAAATTTCCGACGGAGTCCGCCGCCTACTTTTACGCGCAGGCGGCGTGGGCCTTCGCGCACAAGCAAAAACGCGAAGGCGAAAAATGGATCGGGCAGGCGGAGCAAATTTTCACGCCGCAAGAGACGGCGTGGTTCGCGCAGCCGCTCTTCGATCGCGGCTGGATCACGAAGCGCCCGGAGCTGGTCTTCCCGCTCGCCGGTTAGTCTTTGAGGTCGCGGCGAGCCAGCGACTGCAAATTCTGTCGCACTTTCAGAAGGTGCGCGCGCGGCAGCACGCCACGGAAATTTACCTGCGGATAAATGACGCAATCGCGTCCGATGACGGAGCCGGGATTGATCACCGCGTTGCAGCCGATCTCGCTGCGGTCGCCGATGATGGCGCCGAATTTCGTGAGCCCAGTCGCGATCGTGCCGTCTGCTGTCATCACCGAAATTTCACGATGATCGAGCTTCACATTCGACAAGATCACGCCGGCGCCCAGATGCGCGCGATAACCGAGAATGGAATCGCCGACGTAACTGAAATGCGGAATCTGCGCTTCATCCGCGATGATGCAGTTCTTGAATTCGCACGAGTTTCCCAGCACGACGCCGTCGCCGACGATGACGTTTTCGCGCACGTAGCAGCCGCTGCGCACGTGGCAGTTCTCGCCGATCCACGCCGGGCCTTTCAGCATCGCGCCCTGCTCGACGATCGTGCCCGCGCCGACAAAAACGTTGCTGCTGATAAATGGTTTGCCGACGAGCTGACCGAGGACGGCGGGCTTGAGCCGGAATTTAAGATAGCTCGCGATTTGTTTGAGCGCGTCCCAGACGAACGGCTGGTTCTCGAACAATTTCGAATGCGCGGTGTGCTCGAAGGAGATGAACTCCGACGGCGCAAAAATTTCTTCAGGAGTGAATGCCGGCACGACGCGTGATTTTCTGTCCCTCTTTTGTGTCCCGCACATCCCAGCCGCGGGCGCTCAATTCGTCGCGCAATTCATCACTTTTCGCGAAGTCTTTGGCAAGCCTCGCCTGAGCGCGCTGGCTGACGATCGCTTCGATTCCCGGTGGAACCGGATTCGTGGTCGCTTCGTCGAGCGCGAGAATGGTGTTCACCTTTTCCCACCACGCGAGCCACGCCTGCGCCGTTGCTCGATCGAGCGCGCCCGCATCCATCGCGCGATTCGTTTCGCGGATCGATTCGAAAAGATAACCGAGCGCCTCGGAGATATTCAGGTCGTCATCCAGCGCGCTTTCAAAGCCATCGCTCGGCTGCAGCGCTTCGTTGGTAGCCGACGCGCTCCCCGTGCGCAGGCGCGCGAGCCATTCGTCGATCCGCGCCAGCGATTGCCGCGATTCTTCCATGCCTTCGAAAGTGAAATTCAGCGGCACGCGATAATGCACGCGCAGCAAAGCGTAGCGCACTTCGCGCCCGCTCCAGCCTTTCTCCAGCAAATCGCGCAGCGTGTAGAAATTGCCGAGCGACTTCGACATCTTCTGATTGTCGACCAACAGATGCGCGCAATGCAGCCAGTAACGCACGAATTTTTTTCCAGTCACGCCTTCGCTCTGCGCGATCTCGGCTTCGTGATGCGGAAAAATATTGTCGACGCCGCCGCAATGAATATCGATCTCGTCGCCTAACAACGAGGTCGACATCGCGCTGCACTCGATGTGCCAGCCTGGACGCCCGCGCCCCCACGGCGAATCCCACGCCACTTCGCCATCCGCTTCGTCCCACGCTTTCCACAGCGCGAAATCGCCGATGTGTTCCTTGTCGTATTCGTCGCGTTGCACGCGACCGCTCGGTCGCAGCTCGTCGAGGTTCAAATGCGCGAGCGCGCCGTAGGCCGGAAATTCGTTGATGCGAAAATAAACGGACTTATCGTCCGCTTGATACGCCAGCTCTCGCGTCATCAATTCGCTAATCATCGCGATCATGCGCGCGAGGTAACGCGGCTCGGTAGCGGCGGGAAATTCGCGCGCGCGCTTCATGCGCAAGGTTTCGAGATCGGCAAAGAACGCCTCCTTGAATGGCCGCGTGAATTCCGCCAGCGACATTTTCGCTTCGCGCGAACCGCGAATCGTCTTGTCGTCGACGTCGGTCAGATTCATCACGCGATCGAGCTGGTAGCCGCGCGCTTCGAGATGGCGTTGCAGTAAGTCCTCGAAGAGATACGCGCGGAAATTTCCGATGTGCGCGTAGCTGTAAACAGTCGGCCCGCAGGTGTAGAGCGACACGTGCGGCGGATCGCGCGGCACGAATTCCTCCAGCGCGCGCGAGTAAGTGTTGAAGAAACGAATCGCCATCGCGCGAATTGTAGCGGCGGTCTGCGACCGCCGAAAGGTCGAGTGTGTCGACGGTCATAGACCGCCGCTACAATTCCACGCTCGCCACCGCCATCGCCGCCATGCCTTCGCCGCGCCCGATGGCGCCGAGCCCTTCGTTCGTGGTCGCTTTGATCCCAACGTCGGCCGACGCGATCTGCAACGCGCCAGCGATCTTCTCGCGCATCGCGTCAATGTGTGGCGAAATCTTCGGCGCTTCCGCCAGCAGCGTGGCGTCGACGTTCATAATGAGCGCGCCGCGTTCGCGCGCGATCCCGGCAACGCGCCGCAAAATTTCCAAACTGCTAATGCCGCGGATCGTGTCGTCTGTGTTCGGAAAATGTTTCCCGATGTCGCCCTCCGCGAGCGCGCCCAGGATCGCGTCGGCTATCGCATGCGCGATAACGTCGGCGTCGGAATGTCCTTCGAGTCCGCGCTCGTGCGGAATCTCAACGCCGCCGAGAATTAGCTTTCTTCCCGCGACCAGGCGATGCGCATCGTAACCGATGCCGCTGCGAAACGTGCTCATGATTTCAATGCCACCACGCTGTTGTGCGCGATGATCCGGTAACGTTCCTTGGAATCTTCACGCGGCGTCATCTCGATAAAACCGCCGGCGTTCTCGATCAACAGCAACCCGGCAGCCACGTCCCACAAGCTGATGCCCTGCTCGATATACGCGTCGAGCCGGCCGCACGCGACGTAGGCCATGTCGAGCGCCGCACTGCCCATGAGACGGCATTTGCGCGCGCGATGCACCATCTCCTGCAGCAACGGCAGGCCGGCATCGATCGTCGCGCCCGTTTTCGAAAGTCCCACAGAGACGACGCACTCCGCGAGCACGCTGCGATTGCTCACGCGAACGTCGCGGCCGTTCAATTGCGATGCGTTGCCTTTTTCCGTCGTCCACATTTCCTCGCGCATCGGATCGTAAATCACACCGACGATAATTTTCTCGTCGCAACGCAGCGCGATCGAAACGCAGAAGTGCGGGATACCGTAGAAATAATTTACCGTGCCATCGAGCGGATCGACCACCCACCGATACCGGCGCGACTGATCGCTCACGTTTCCTTCTTCGCCGAGCAGCGCGTGCTCGGGGAATTCCGTGAGCAGCAGGTCGGAAATTAACTTCTGCGCGCGCACATCGATCTCGAGCTTGATGTCGTGCGCGGTCGCTTCGTTGACGCGCCGCGGTAAGAGAAAATCGCGCCGGAGCAAATCACCGGCGGCGCGAGCGGCGCGCGTGGCCGCGTCGAGGAAGGGCGTCATGCAGAGCAATTAATCGAGCAGCGCGGCGCGCTTGCCAAACGCTTTCGCCATTCGCGGGCAGAAAAAAACCGGGAGGAGAAAATGAATTCTCCTCCCGGGCTGAATTGCATTGTAGCGGTCGAATGACTCGCCGCCGTGAGAAACACTAATGCGTTAGTGTTTCTTTTTCTTTGCTGCCTTTTTCTTGGCGGGAGCTTTCTTCGCTTTTTTCTTGGCTGCCATCGACTATCCCCCCTTTCGGTCCGCTTTCGCGGTGGGTATGTGAAGATTTTTAAACTTCACTGCACTGAGTCATTCATCCTGACATTTTTTTTGTCAAAACTTTTTTGCAGTTTCTGAAATTATTTTCACGAGCTCGCACGCGAGATTTTTTTTGGAAAGGCGCGCAATCTCGCGCGTTTTGCCATCACGAAAAAAAATGGTGACGGCATTTTCGTCGCTCTCAAATCCGATCGCGTCGTCGCTCACATCATTCGCGATCAGCATGTCGCAATGTTTGCGCGCGAGTTTTTCCTGCGCGTTTTGCGCGAGGTCGTTTGTCTCCGCGGCGAAGCCGGCGACGAAATAATTTCGCGCGCGTGGCAGCGAACTCAGGATGTCGCGCGTCGGCGCCAGCGCGAGCGACGCCGGCGCGTTTTGCTTTTTGATTTTAGACGACGCGATCTGCGCGGCTTTGAAATCCGCGATGGCGGCGCACATCACCAGCACGTCGCAAGCGCGCGTCGCCGCGTGCACCGCATCGAACATCGCGTCGGCTGTGAGCGCGTGCACAAGCGTCGCGCCCTCGGGTGGCGTGAGACACACCGGACCGGAAATGAGCGTGACGCGGTGACCTTGGGCAAGCGCGGCTGCGGCCAGCGCGTAGCCCATTTTTCCCGACGAACGATTGCTGAGGTAGCGCACGGGATCGATCGCTTCGCGCGTCGGTCCCGCGGTGACGACAAACTTCACGCGATCAATTTATCGTCGCGGCGCAGCAAAAATTCCGCGCGGAAAGCGATGTCATCGACTTTCCACAAACGCCCGACGCCTTCGTAGCCGCACGCCAGCATGCCCGCTTCCGGGCCGATGAATTCCACACCGCGCGCTTTTAATTTCTCGACGTTCTCCTGCGTCACCGCGTGCTCCCACATTTTTCCATTCATGGCCGGCGCCAGCAGAATCGGCGCGCGCGTGGCGAGCGCGATGGCGGTGAGCGGATGATTGGCGAGACCGTGCGCGAGTTCCGCGATCACGTGCGCGGTCGCGGGCGCGATGAGCAAAAGGTCTGCGTTATCAGCCAGCTCGATGTGACCGGGACGCCAATTTTCCTTCTCGTTATAGAAGCTGGTCGTCACCGGATTTTTCGAAAGTGTCTGCAACGTCAGCGGCGTGATGAATTCCACCGCGTCCTGCGTCATCACGACGAAGACGGTGTGGTCTTGCTTCACCAATAAGCTGGCGAGCTCCGCCGCCTTGTAAGCCGCGATCGAGCCGGTCACGCCGAGCACGACAGTTTTCTTTTTTTTCTTCACGCGAGGATAAGACGACGGCTCAGGATGCGTTCCGCGCCCATGATTTGCCGGAATTTTTGCAGGTCTTCTTCCATCGAACGGCTGATGATGGTGTAACGATAATCGCGCCAGAGTTTCATTTCACCCGCGGCGTTTTTCAGGCGCAATTCGATCTGCGCGCCGTTCTCCGTGCCGCGCTTGGTCAGGCGCCGGCGCAATTCGTCGAGATCGGGCGGCATGATAAAAACGTCAGACAGCGCGCTCTGCACAAACCCGTCGCCACAATCGCGAATCGCCGCCGCGCCTTGTGTGTCGATGTCGATGAGCACGTCGACGCCGTTTTTGAGATTCTTGATCAAAGGCTCACGCAGCGTGCCGTAATAATGTTCATGCACTTTCGCGTGCTCGAGAAATTCGCCGGCCTTCACGCGCGTGAGAAATTCCTTCTCCGCCACGAAATGATAATCCTCGCCGTTCACTTCGCCGGAGCGCGGCGGCCGCGTCGTGCACGAAACGGAGTAAACGAAATCCGGCGTCTGCCGCAGCGCGTCGCACAACGTCGTCTTGCCCGCGCCAGAGGGTGCGGAGACGACGAAGAGAATGCCGTAGCGGGAAAATTTGTTACTCAAGGTTTTGCACCTGTTCGCGAATCTTCTCGAGTTCGGTTTTGCACGCCACCACGTGTTGCGCGATGCCGGCGTCGTTCGCTTTTGCGCCGAGCGTGTTCATCTCGCGAAATAATTCCTGCACGATGAATTCGAGTGCGCGTCCGACCGGCTCGGTTTTTTGCAGGTGCTCGCTGAATTGCGCGAGATGACTTTCGAGTCGCGTCAGTTCTTCGGAAATGTCGGCGCGATCGGCGAAGACGAAAATTTCCCTGGCGATGCGTTCGTCGTTCGCGTCGAGCGCAAGGCCGCTTTGGGCGACGCGTTCGTGCAAGGCGGCGCGGAATTTTTTCACGACGTCTGGGTAGAGCGCGCGGATTTTCGTGAGCGACTGGCGAATCGCTTTCACGCGCTGCACCAGATCGCGCGCGAGATGTTTCCCTTCACGCTCGCGCATTTTGATGAGCGCGGTGAGCGCGCTGGCTAACGCTCGCTCCAACGCCGGGCCCGCAGCGCGCGCGTCGATCGCCGCTTCCGGCGGACGCATCACGCCCGGCGCCTGGAGAATGGTGTCGATGGTGATCTCGCCCGGCGCGCCGAGTTTTTTTTGCAACGAACGCATGGCGCGGTGATACGAGCGCGCGAGGTCGACATCGAGCGCGAGATGACGCGAGCCGTTGCCGCCGGGATGCAGCACCACGAGCACGTTGGTGCGGCCGCGCGAAATGCGCGCGTTGATTTCCTGGCGAATGCTCGTTTCCAATTCCGTAAGATCGCGCGGCAGATTAATCGCGATCTCGCTCTGCTTCCGATTCACCGTGCTGAGCTCGACGCTGAGTTTCGCGCCATCGCAATCCGCCTCGCCGCGGCCGTAACCAGTCATGCTTCGCATTGGGCCAATTTTCCTGTCATTCCGAGCGAAGTCGAGGAATCCCCGCGTAGACCTAAAGTTTTTGCGACGGGATCCTTCGACTGCGCTCAGGATGACAGATGGAAATGCGCAGCCGCGCTCGCGACGTCCTTGTCGCCGCGGCCGGAACAATTCATCACGATGATCGTGTCGGCTGACATTCGCGGCGCGACTTTCGCGACGTAGGCGACCGCGTGCGCGGTTTCGAGCGCGGGAATAATTCCCTCCGTTTCCGAGAGCAATTTGAAAGCGGCGAGCGCTTCGGCGTCGGTCGCGAAATCGTATTCGACGCGTCCCTGCTCGCGCAAATAACTGTGCTCGGGTCCCACCGCGGCGTAATCGAGGCCGGCGGAAACGGAATGCGTCAGCTCGATCTGACCGTCGGCGTTCGTGAGCACAAACGTCTTCGTGCCTTGCAACACGCCGAGCTTGCCGCCTTGGAATCGCGCCGCGTGTTTGCCGCTCACGATGCCTTCGCCGCCGGCTTCTACACCGACCATGCGCACCGTTTTGTGGTCGAGAAACGGATGGAATAACCCGATCGCGTTGCTGCCGCCGCCGACGCAAGCGACCAGCAAATCGGGCAGGCGCTTTTCGCGTTCGAGAATTTGCCGGCGCGCTTCGAGGCCGATGACGCGATGAAAATCGCGCACCATCATCGGATACGGATGCGAGCCGAGCGCGCTGCCTAAAATATAGTGCGTGCTGCGCACGTTCGTGACCCAATCGCGCATCGCTTCACTGATTGCTTCCTTCAGCGTCGCCTGACCCGCGGTGACGGCGACCACTTTGGCGCCGAGAAATTTCATGCGCGCGACGTTGAGCGCCTGGCGTTCCATATCGACCGCGCCCATGTAAATCACGCATTCATAGCCGAAACGCGCGGCCACAGTTGCCGTCGCGACGCCGTGCTGACCCGCGCCGGTCTCGGCGATAATGCGATGCTTGCCCATGCGGCGCGCGAGGAGAATCTGGCCGAGCGCGTTGTTTATTTTGTGCGCGCCGTGTGCAGCAGATCTTCGCGTTTGAGGCAAATTTTTGCGCTACCGAGTTTCTGCGTGAGACGCTCGGCAAAATAAAGTGGCGTGGGCCGGCCGGCGAAATCGCGCAGCAGTTGTGCGAGCTCCGCCTGAAAATCAGCGTCGTCCTTCGCGCTCTCGTATTCTCGCGCCAGGTCGTGCAGCGCCGTCATCAGCGTCTCCGGCACGAACATGCCGCCGTAAACACCGAAATGTCCGCGCGCGTCCGGCAACGTTTCGATCATGCGAGCGAGAGTAGAGCGCGGTGAAAATGGCGCAAAGATTTTATGGTGCGTTGAGGAGCGCGTCGATGGCGCGCCGATGCGGTGAGGGAATCGGGAGGGACTCGATTTCTTCGAGACGAAACCAACGCTGCGCGGATGTTAGCCGACGCGATCTGCCGCGAAAAACTTCGAGCGTGATGCGGTAGTACGTGAAGGGAAACTGCGCGCGGTGCAGCGGGGCACGCGTCGCCGATGATTTCGTCGAGGGCAGCATCCACATGCCGCGCCAGCGCGTTTGGCATTGCTGCAACAAGATCGTGTCGCCTGTGATGCGGAAGCTGTGCGATTCGGTGAGCGCGATGGTTGACGCGCGTTTTCGTTTTCGCGGCAACGTGCCCGGATCGCGAGCGGTGCAAAATTTCTTCACCGGGCAAATGTCGCAGCGCGGAGCGCGCGCGGTGCAGTTGAGCGAACCGAGATCCATCATCGCGTTTTGGAATTCGCGCGCGCCACGGTTCGGAACGAGCGCAGCCGACGCGCTCCATAATTTTTCCCGAGCTGCTCTGGTGTCGATCGGCTCCCGGAAATTCAGCAGGCGAGTTAAAACGCGCGCGGTGTTGGCTTCGAGCAAGGGCAGCGCTTGATCGAAGGCGAAGACGCAGATGGCGTTGGCGGTGTAGCGACCGAGGCCGGGCAAAGTGATGAGCGCGTCTGCTGATGACGGAATCTCGCCATGGAAATCGCGCACGATGATTCGCGCGCAGCGCTGCAAATTGCGCGCGCGGGAGTAATAGCCGAGCCCTTGCCAGGCGTGGAGCACGTCGCGCTGCGAAGCGCGGGCGAGGGCGCGCAAGTTTGGGAATCGCTTCAACCACGCCGCGAAAAATGGGCGTACCGTCGCGACCTGCGTTTGTTGCAACATGATTTCCGAGACGAGGACGGCGTAGGGATCGCGCGTGCGCCGCCACGGCAAATCGCGGCCGCGTTTGCGAAACCAGTGGAGAAGCGCGCGTTGGAACGCAGCAACGTCATTC
>JALYTV010000019.1:0-3913 GCA_030854105.1 Verrucomicrobiota bacterium
TCCTAAAAGCTCGGCGCTCATAGAGCGCCGCTACAGGCCGGAAAAAACTTCTTCGCAAAAAAGAAGAATGAGAGCGGAGCGAACGGTCTTTTTTTCTGGCTGCGCGTTCTCCTCTCCAACAGGAGGCAGCAGTCATGCAGAAATATCGTTCGTTAGTTTTTTGGGCGTTAACCAGCGCGCTCATCGCCAGCGCGCTCTCGGTCGGGCGCGCGGCCGAATCGCAGGAAGACGAAATCGTCGTCACCGGGACGCGCGTGGAAACACCGCTCGAGCAATCGCCCGCCACCGTCACCGAGATCGGGCTGGCTGAGATCGACGAGAAACAAATCGAGCGCGTGGCGGACGCGTTGCGCGAAGTGCCGGGACTTTCCGTCGTCGAGACGGGCACGCCCGGCCAGCTCACGTCCGTCTTCACGCGCGGATTGCGCAGCGAGCACACGCAAATTTTGCTCGATGGCATTCCGATCAATCAAGGCCTGCAAGCCGCGTTCAATTTCGCCGATCTCACCACCGACGACATCGGCCGCATCGAAGTCGTGCGCGGGCCGCAGAGCACGCTTTACGGGCCGCGCGCGCTCGCCGGCGCGATCCAGTTGTTCACCATTCAAGGCGACAGCGCACCGACGTTTTCGCTCAGCAGCGAAGGCGGCTCCTACGGAACTTTCCGCGAGCAATTCCAAAGCGCGGGCAAAATCGGCGACTTCGATTACTCCGTCGGCGCGAGCCGGCTTGATACGGATAATGCGCGGCCAAATAACGAATACCGCAAC
The DNA here is from genome assembly GCA_030854105.1 of Verrucomicrobiota bacterium. Lineage (GTDB taxonomy): Bacteria > Verrucomicrobiota > Verrucomicrobiia > Chthoniobacterales > UBA10450 > AV69. Next base: position 771 of record JALYTV010000019.1, read on the forward strand.
ACCGCATTTGTCAGCGATGTCGGCTGGTCGCCGAACGAAACGCTGCGCGTCGGCGTGCTGTTCACTTACTCGAATTCCGATGCCGGAAATCCCAACAGCATCTTTACGCCGAAGCCGCTCGATAATTTTCTGACCGAGCGCTGGCTGATCGGGCCGCATCTCGATTGGAAGCCGGTGGAGTGGTGGGAGCACAAATTGGTGGTGAGCTACGACCACGAGCGGCAGGTGAACGATCCGAATTTCGACGGCGTCGTACCGGGCACCATCTTCGTCGGGCCGACGCGCGCGCTCTTCACGCGCACGCAGGTTGATTACCAGAACGATTTGCGGCCGGTGTCGTGGCTCACGCTGACCAGCGGCGCTTTCTTCAGCGACGTCGATGCCGGGCAGGAGCGTCCGTTCGTATCGCAAGCTTTCGGATTTCAACCGACCTTCATCAGCGATCACACGCGGCAGATCGGCGGCTTCGCGCAGTTGGAGTTAAAACCGTGGGACGATCTCATTTTCGTCACCGGCGGCCGCTACGATCACTTCAACCAATTCGGCGGCATCTGGACGTGGCGCGAAGCGGGCAGCTATCTCATTCGCAAAACAGACAGCACGATTCACGCGAGCGTCGCGACCGGTTTCTCGCCGCCGACGAGCCAGGATAAAATTTTCGGCATGAACTTCGGGCTCAAGCCGGAGGAAGGGCTCGGCTGGGACGCGGGCATCGAGCAGCGCCTGTTCCAGAAGCACGTCACGCTCGGCGTCACCTATTTTCATAATGATCTCTCGAATCTCATCGGCTTCGATGGGCAATTCACGACGCTGAATCTGGGCGCGGCGCGCACGCAAGGGATCGAATGCGAATTGCGCGCGCGTCCGATCGATGAGCTGGAGCTCGTCGCGACCTATACTTATCTCGACACCGAGAAGATCGGGTCGGCTGACATCACGTTGCCGGCGGGCGCGCGTTTGCCGCGCCGGCCGCGGCAGGAAGCGTATGCATCGGCATCGTATCGCTGGTGCAAAAGATTGCGCACCACCATCGGCGCGAAGCTGGTGAACGCGCGCGAACGCGAAGATTTCGGCGCGGCCAATATCGACCAGGAAGATTATTGCGTCGTCAATTTCGCGGCAGACTACGCGATCAACGCGCATCTCTCGCTCTTCGGCCGAGTCGATAATCTCGGCGACGAGCATTACGCGGAGGTTTACGGATTTCCCGCGCTCGGTCGCGCGATTTACGGGGGCGTGAAGATTTCTTTTTAGACAGGATTGACAGGATTAATAGGATTGGGTGAGAGCGCTCCTAGTCGTCATCCCGAGCGAAAGCCGAGGGATCCCGAGGAAGTTTCCTGGCTATGTTGAGAAGCTAGGTGGCGGCAGAGTTGTAGTGACGGCGCTCTGTCGCCGTTTGAAACGTGCTTTGCCAGCATGGCGTGTTACGCCGACAGAGCGGCGTCGCTACAGAGCCAGGTTAGCTTAAAGCTTTCGCGGCGGGCTCCCTCGACTTCGCTCGGGATGACCGGTGATGGGAACGTTTTCGAGCGATTGCTTTGCAGTTTCGGATTATTAATCCTGCATCATTCCTGTGAATCCTGTCCTTTATGCATTGCTCGGTGCGCTCGGCGGCGCGGTGATCGCGCTGCTTATTTTTTTGGCGACGCGCTCGCGCGGTGGCGATTCCGCGCTCGGCCAGAAAATCGAGCAGCTCGAACGCGCGCAGGAGCGCGAGGAGAAAATGTTTCGCGACGAACTCGCGCGCAATCGCGAGGAATCGGCGGGCGCGGCGGCGGCGCAGCGGCAGGAATTAGCCGGCGCGCTCAAGAACGTAAGCGACACGACGTTGAAATCGCTCACAGAATTGAGCGGGATGTTGCGCGATCAACTGGATCAGGTCACCGGTCAGGCGCGTCGGCTGACGGACAACGTCGACACGCGGCTGAAGGAATTGCGCGAGGAAAACACGCAGCAGATCGACAAGATGCGCGCGACGGTCGACGAAAAATTGCAGAGCACGCTGGAGAAACGCCTCGGCGAATCGTTCAAGCTGGTGAGCGAACGGCTGGAACAAGTGCACGCGGGACTTGGCGAGATGCGCAAGCTGGCGACGGACGTCGGCGGATTACAAAAGGTGCTGTCGAACGTGAAAATGCGCGGCGGTTGGGGCGAAGTGCAACTCGGCGCGTTGCTCGAGCAGGTGCTCACGGCCGAGCAATTCGAGCGCAATGTGCAAACGCGCAACGGCTCGGGCGAGCGCGTGGATTTTGCCATTCGTCTGCCCGGTGACGAAAACGGCGCGCCGGTCTGGCTGCCGATCGACGCGAAGTTTCCAGTCGAGGATTACCAGCGACTGGTCGCGGCGCAGGAGAACGGCGAGAGCGCGCTGATAGACGACGCGATGCGCGGCTTGGAAACGCAGTTGCGCAAAAACGCGAAGGACATTTGCGCGAAATACATCAATCCGCCGCGGACGACAGACTTCGCGATCATGTTTTTGCCGACCGAAGGATTGTTTGCGGAAGCGATCCGGCGCGTCGGTTTGGCGGAGCAGGTGCAGCGCGAGTGCCGCGTCGTCTTCGCGGGGCCGACGACGCTGGCCGCGTTACTCAATAGTTTGCAAATGGGATTTCGCACGCTCGCGATCCAGAAGCGTTCGGGCGAAGTCTGGAATTTGCTCGCGGGCGTGAAGACGGAATTCGGAAAATTTGGCGACGCGCTCTCGAAGGTGAAGGACAAACTCGATCAGGCATCGAGCGACATGGAAAAGGTCGCGGTGCGTTCGCGCGCGATCACGAAACAACTGCGCGCGGTGGAAGAAATGCCATCGCATCCGGAGCCGCTGCTGCCCGATTTGCTCCCGCCCGAGCTGGGCGATGAAGATGATCGGGTCGGCTAACGACCGATGGTGAAGTTTTTTCAGACAGGATGAACGGGATTTTTCAGGATTTTCGGAGGGAGAACGCACGCCTCCCCAAATCCTGAATCATCCTGTCTGATTTTTCTGCGGCGAAATTTCACCAGTCATTCTGAGCCCCGAATGCTTTCGGGGTCGAAGAATCCCGTGGAAGTGTGACTTCACGTTTCCGCGGCGGGATCCCTCGGCTTGCGCTCGGGATCACGTTGTAGCGGCGCTCTATGAGCGCCGATCTTTTACC
>JALYTV010000019.1:3923-32599 GCA_030854105.1 Verrucomicrobiota bacterium
GTCGCAGACCGCCGCTACAGGGTTGCGTCCCAAGTCGGCTTGTCTTTCAGCATGATCTCGCGCAGGAGGCGGATCGGTGGCATGCCGTGATCGAGGATCTGGTCGTGAAATTTCTCCAGATTAAATTTATCGCCCTCCTGCGCCTTGTAGTCGTCGCGCAGTTTCATGATCTGCAATTTGCCGAGGGTGTAGTTTAAGTAGCCGTAGTCGTAGGTGCCCCGCATCGCTTCGCTGCGCGCCGGCTTTTCTTCGTAGTAGGCGTTTGCCATGAAGAAGTTCGTCGCTTCATCGACGGTCATATTCTGCGTGTGCATTTTGATGGAACAGCAAAGCCGGCAAAGCCGCAGCAGCGCTTCCGAAGCCTGCGCCATGCGGAATTTCGCGGCGCGCTTTTGTTCGTCGTCGGTGCCCGGCGGTTTCTTCGGCGCGCCGAAACCTTCGTCGAGCATCATTTGCTCGCAATAATGCGCCCAGCCCTCGATGAAGGCGTAGCTGCCGAAAATTTTCTCGATCTTCGTCGCACTGGAAGCGTTGAGATGCTGGAACTGCACGTAATGACCGGGATACGCCTCATGAATGGAGACGATGTCGGTGGTGTAATAGTTGAACGCGCTCAGCCATTCCTCCTTCTGCTGCTCCGGCCACGCCGGATCGACCGGCGTGACGTAGTAAAATGCTTCCGTCGCTTTTTTCTCAAACGGCCCCGGCGTGTCCATCGACGCAAACGACGTCGCGCGATCGTAGGACGGTGTTTCTTTCACCACCGCTTTCACTTTCGACGGAATGGAAACGAGCTTGTGCTCGATGACGTAGCCGCGGATTTGATCGAGATCTTTCGCGGTGTCGGCGATGAGGTTCTCCGCTTGCGGATGATCTTTTTGAATCTCCTGGAAAACTTCGGCCGGCGGTTTGTTCGGGTCGACGATTTTGGCGGCGTCGGCGAAGACCTGTTGCTGTTCCTTTAATTTAGCCAGCCCGATCTGGAGAAGTTCCGCCGGCGTCTTCGTCACCATTTCGGTGGCAATGAGCCAGCGATGATATTTGCCTTCGCCAATGGCGAACTCCGGCACGGCTTTCGGCAACTTCTCGCGCGCGAGCCAATCGGCGTAATCGTTGAGCGCGCTGGCTGCCTTGCGATTGGATTCGTTGAAATTGGCGCGCAGCTCCGGATCCTTCAGCGGAGCGAGGGCCGCGACCATGTCTTTGCGCAGGAATTCCGCGGAGCTCCGGGCGATCTCGATCGCGAGCTCGACGTACGGCTTCGGCAATTTCTCTTCCAGGTTCGTCTTGCCGGCGATGATGACGTTCGGAATCTGCGCTTCGAGCGCGGTGAGGCTGCGCACGCGATCTTCGAGGGGCGAGAAATTGCGCGCGATGTAAATGTTCAGGTTCGCGCACTGAGCGTACACCATCGGATTGCGTTCGAATTTGTGAATGTCCTGGTATTCGAAGAGTTCGCCCTCGATCGCGGCCTGGAGAATGCGCAGGTCGATCGAGTTTTTCGCATTCAATTTCTCCGGCGCGAATTTCTGCAGGCGATCTTCGAAACGGCGCAGGCGCTGGAGTTCGGCGTCGAGAGCGAGCCGGCTATAATCCCCGAGCCGGCCATCGTATTCATGCAAACCGAGCTGCACGCCGAGCAGCGGCCGCGCGTTGAGATAGCCCTTGATGAACTCGTCCGCGACGGCGGTGAAATCGGTGTCGATCGCCTCGGCGTGAGCCAGTAATGGAACGGAAACGACGGCCAGCAGCAGGAAGCGAAGCAATTTCATGAACGGCGGAAACGCTACTGGAAGGTTTGCGCGTTGCCAAAAAAAAGTGCTGAGCGAAGCTGGTCATCTTCGCATGAAGCGTCGTTTTCTCCTGAGCGGGCTGGCTATGATCGCGCTGGTTATTTTGCTGGCGGCGCCGCGATTGTTTAATGCGCGCGCGGCGGAGAGCGCGACGCCGGGCGACGATGCCTACTCGGAGATGATGGTGTTCACGAAAGCGATCCAGTTGATCCGGCAGGATTACGTCGACGGTAATAAAACGAGCTACCGCGATCTCGTGCACACGGCGTTGAAAGGAATGCTGACTTCGCTCGACCCGCACAGCCAGTTCATGGAGCCGGAAGATTTCCAGGACATGCAGGACGACACGCGCAGCCGGTTCAACGGTCTCGGCATCGAAGTCTCGACCAAGAACGGCGCGTTGACGGTGATCTCGCCGATGGAAGACACGCCGGCGGCGAAAGCGGGCATTTTATCTGGCGATCAGATTCTCAAGATTAACGGCAAGCCGACGGAGAAAATGGACCTGCAACAGGCGGTCAATATTTTGCGCGGAAAGCCGGGCGAAAAAGTGACGCTCACGATTTTGCGGCCGTCGAGCAAGGAAGTGAAAGATTACCTGCTCGATCGCGCGGAAGTAAAAGTGCAGAGCGTGAAAGCGGCGCATCTCATCGACCCCGCGCTCACCGGCGCGTTCAAGATCGGCTACGTGCGCGTGGTGCAATTCAACGAGCCGACGGCGGACGATCTCGGCAAAGCGCTCGATGATTTGCAGAAGCAGGGGATGCAGGCGCTGATTCTCGATCTGCGCAATAACCCGGGCGGTTTGTTAAACAGCGCGGTCGATGTCTGCGGCGAATTTTTGCCCCCGAGCACGCCGGTCGTGTCCACCCAGGGCCGCGTGCCATCGCAGGAGCGCGAGTATGCGACTTCGGACGTGGGGAAGGAGCGCCCGCGTTTTCCGCTCGCCGTGCTGGTGAACGAAGGGAGTGCGAGCGGCGCGGAGATCGTGGCGGGTGCGCTCAAGGATTTGAAGCGCGCGGTGATCATCGGCGAAACGACGTTTGGCAAGGGCTCGGTGCAAAACGTTCTGCAATTGCCGGACGGCTCGGCCTTGCGCATTACGACCGCGAAATATTACACCCCGAGCAAGCTGGTCATTCACGGTAACGGCGTCGCGCCCAACATCACGGTGCCGATGACCGCGGAGCAGGAGCGCACGCTTTTCGCACAGCGGGCCAACAACGACGCGAGAGGCGACGACGAACGCAACACGGTGCGCACCCGCGATCCGCAAATGCTCCGCGCGATCGACGCGCTGAAAGGCGTGATGGTTTACGCGCAGGAGAGTGTGCCGCGCGCGGAAGCGGTAAAAAAATAACCGCGGAGGGCGCAGAGAACGCGGAGACTAATTCCAATTCTCTCCGCGATCTCTGCGCACTCGGCGGTGAACACCATTCTGGCGATCGAAACTTCGTGCGACGAAACGGCGGTCGCCGTCCTGCGCGGCAGCGAACTTCTCTTTAGCGAAGTCGCGTCGCAGGCGGCCGAGCACGAAAAATACGGCGGCGTGGTGCCGGAAGTCGCGTCGCGCAATCACCTGGTGTTTCTGCCGCGCTTGCTCGAGCGCGCGAGCAGGCAGATCGCGCTGTCTAAGATCGATGCCTTCGCCGCGACGAGCGGGCCGGGGCTCGCGAGCTCGCTGCTCGTCGGCAATTCCGCCGCGAAAGCGCTCGCCATCGGCGCGCGGAAACCGTTTCTCGCCATCAATCATCTCGAAGGTCATTTGCTCTCGCCGTTTTTCGGCACGGAGAAAATCGAGCCCCACATCGCGCTGGTTGTGAGCGGTGGTCACACGCTGCTGGTGAACGTGCGCGCCATGGGCGATTACGAAATTCTCGGGCGCACCGTCGACGACGCGACGGGCGAAGCGTTCGACAAAGTCGCGAAATTGATCGGGCTCGGTTATCCCGGCGGCCCGCTGATCGAGAAGGAAGCGCGCAGCGGTGATCCGGCCCGTTTCGATTTGCCGCGCGGCATGCTCGATTCCGGCGATCTCAATTTCAGCTTCAGTGGATTGAAAACGGCGGTGCGCTATTTGTTGCCGAAGTTCAGGACTGATTCGTCGCCTCCGCGATCTGTCATCCTGAGCCGCACCGACGGCGAAGGATCTCACGAGAACAGAGAGGACGCTCGTGCGGTTTTTCGCTTCGCTCCGGATGACATCAATGATCTGTGCGCGTCGTTTCAACAGGCGGTGATCGATGTTTTGCGCGAGAAAAGTTTGAAGGCGATGAAGCAGAGCAGATCGCAGCGGCTGACGTTGAGCGGTGGCGTGAGTTGCAACGAAGCGCTGCGCAAAAATTTACGCGTCGCCTGCGAAAGCAATGGAATCGAGTTTCTCGTGGCCGAGCCGTGGCTCTGCACCGATAACGCAGCGATGATTGCGTTCGCCGCAATGTTGCGCGTCGAAGCGGGATTGTTGTCGAGGGTGACGGACGAGATTGATCCAAATCTCGCGCTGGCTTGGCAAGCTAAGTTCGCGCCGTGCGGGCAGGGCGAGTCAACCGCCAAGCGGCAAGAAATAACAACAGAAAGAGGAAGTCCGTCCAAGCCCAGGGAATCCACATGAACGGTATTCCTCCGTTAAATTCGAACCAGAACGCGGTCCCACAGTAGGCCATCTTCAAACCGATACCGTAGAGCATGAGATCCCGGTGGGCGGCCGGGTCGCGCGCAATCTGAAAGAACATGGCGGCAAACAGTAACAATAGGAGCGCAGGAAATACGATGTAACCCATGTGGTTCGGAGGTGGCACGCCGAACTTTTCGAAAATCGCCCTACCAAAAAGAAGAAAGGCAAGCCCCAATATCCCGTCGTAGAGCCCCGAGAAAATGAAGATCGGCTTTATCCAGTTCATCAATTCACCGCCTTCAGGTCACGCGACCCGTTTCGCAAATCGCGAAGTCGTTGTCGATAACGTTCTCGGCGAGCCTGGGTGAACTCTGCGCTGTAGAGTTTTTCCGCGAGGTCACGGAAACCCGTTTTCAACTCGGCGGCACTCATGCCTGTTGGTTCAAAATTGACGTCGAAAAGGGTACACAACTCCCACGCTTGCTCTTGCAAAATTCGACCGTCCCGCTGCAGCCGGGCGTGGAGCGGCGTTCCCGGAAAGGCTGTTAAAATGGTGATTTGTACCTCGTAGAGGCGGCTCTCGGAAACGAAGTCCAGGACCTTGGTCGAAAGATTCGGGCCCAGCTCCGTCCAGCCCCAGGATGAAGCAACCGTTCACTGTGATTCCACAATCCTGGATTCGGGCGATTGCGCGGGAGTATCGATCCAACTGTTTCGCCTTCCAATCTGTCCGCTCCTCAACGCCACGGAGGCTCTTCAGGGAGGGACTTTCAAAACCGATTAAGACCTGAGCGCATCCGCTTTCGCGCATCAGCCCCAGCAGCTCGTCGTCCTCCGCAACGGAGACATCCGTTTCCGTGAACCAACGCACGCCTTCGCGAACGAGGGCTCGCAGCAAGTCTTTCGAGTGCGCTTTGTTCACGAACGTGTTGTCATCCGCGAATTCGATAAAGGGATGCGGCCAGATTTCTTTGATGCGCCGGATTTCCGCGATGACTTTATCGATCGGTTTGACCTTATAGGTCGGCGAAATGCGAATCGAAGCGGCGCAGAAATCGCATCTCCATGGACAGCCGCGCTGCGTTTGGACGGTGAGACGATTGTATTTGTCGACCTCCAACAAGTGAAAAGCTGGCATCGGCGCCTGCGCGAGATCGAAACTTTTGCTGCGCGAATCATAGATTCTTTGCAGCTGTTTCTGGCGCAAGTCGGAGAGGAGAATTGGCCAGACCGGTTCGCCTTCGCCGAGAACGATGGCGTCGGCATGTTCGATCGCTTCGTCTGGCATGGCGCTGACGTGCAGACCGCCCAACACGACTTTGCTGCCAAGGCGGCGATACTGGTCCGCCAAAAGATACGCTTCCTTAATTTGTGCGCTGAAGCTTGAGATAGCGACCAAATCGAACTCGCCGGGAAGCCTGCTCAGTGCCTGAATGTCTGCGACCTCGACGTACTCGACCTCGAATTCGTCAGCGGTCATTCCCGCGAGCGTCAGCAGGCCCAGGCTCGGTAACGACGCGACCACTTTGTTCCGCTCCACGAAACCCGGCAGCGTCAGACCTAGCTTGGTCAGTTCTGGGTCATGGGCGCGCACCCCGCTCATGGCGATGAAGCCGATTTTCATGCTTTGGCTAATCCCGCCAAAACACACACCACCCCCAGCAGAAGGGAGCCGACGGGGATTGGAAAAAAATATCTAAACTTTCCGCGCCACGCCGTGAGAAAGCAGCAGAGTGGCATGGTCACGGCGCCCGCAAGAAAACTAAACGAAGCGACCTGGGTGAGCAGAGTGGGAAGCTCCGCTGCTTTGGTGGTGAATGCGAAGATCATGTTGAGCAGGCCAAGCCCCCAGAAAGAGATATGTCCCAAACGCGTCATTCGCCGGCGAAATGAACCGTATCCGCCAAGCCACTCTTCGTGATGAAAAAACAAGCCGATCAGCGCTCCGGAAAGGATGCCAGCCAGCATCCCGATCCACCCCGCAATCAGGTTATGATTCCCGATATCCATGGTTGGCTTGCCCGATAGCTTGGAAAAGAGACGGGGCAATGTTTCCGCGCCGGAAGATAGCCCCGATTCCTTTGCTCGCTCGCCGGGTCGTCCAAAAGTTTCCAGCGCGTGGTCAACTCGCCGCTTTGTCGCGGCGCGCTACGCCTCGAGACCTCGCCCACTCCGCTTAGTCTTTCGTCGACGCCGGCGGCGGCTGCACTTCGTTGACGACCGGTTGCTCGAGCCCGCGCTTTTTCAGCAGCGGCGCGATATCGAAGTCGTGACCGACGAAATCGCGGAAGAGCCCCATCGCGTCCTGACTGCCGCCGCGTGAGAGCAGCATTTTGCGAAAGCGATCGCCATTTTCGCGAGTGAGGCCGCCATGCGCCTTGAACCATTCCACCGTGTCGGCGTCGAGCACTTCGCTCCAGATGTAGCTGTAGTATCCGGCCGAATAACCGCCGGCGAAGGCATGCGAAAAATAACAACTGCGATACCGCGGCGGGACTTGCGGCAGCGCGACGCCATGTTCCTCCAGCGCTTTCGCTTCAAAAGCGAGCGCGTCGTCTGAAATCTGATCGGGCGGCAATTGATGCCACGCCTGGTCGAGCCACGTCGCCGCGAGATATTCCGTCGTCTTGAAGCCCTGATTAAATTTGGCGGCGGCCAGCACTTTATCGAGCAACTCCTTCGGCATCGGCGCGCCGGTCTGGTAATGCTTTGCGTAATGCGCCAGCACCTCTGGCCAATCCTGCCACATCTCGTTCACCTGCGACGGATACTCGACAAAATCGCGCGGCACGCTGGTGCCGCTGAAGCGCGGGTACTTCACATTCGAAAACATGCCGTGCAGCGCATGCCCGAATTCATGAAACGCCGTGCGCGTCTCGTCCCATGTCAGCAGCGTCGGCTCGCCCGCGGGCGGTTTCGGGATGTTGAGATGATTCGCGACGACCGGCTTGTTTTTGAAAAGTTCGTCCTGGGTGACGTAAGCGTTCATCCACGCGCCGCCGCGTTTCGACGGCCGCGCATAATAATCGGCGATGAAAATCGCGAGCGGCGAGCCGTCCGCATTCGACACTTCGAAGACGCGCACATCGGGCAGGTAAACGGGCAGATCCTTGCGCTCCTTGAAGGTGATGCCGTATTCCTTCGTCGCGGCGAAGAAAACGCCGTCGAGGAGCACGTGGTTGAGCTCGAGATACGGGCGCAATTGCGATTCGTCGAAATTGTATTTTGCCTTGCGCACCTGCTCGGAATAGAAAGCGTGATCCCACGATGCGAGTTGGAATTTGCCATCTTGCTGATCGATCAACGCCTGCATGTCGGCGATTTCCCTCTTCGCGTTCGCGACGGCTGGCGGCGTGATCTGGTTCAACATTTTGTTCACCGTCTCGACGCTGCCCGCGGTTTGATCTTCCAACTGGTAAGCGGCGTGATTTGGATAACCGAGGAGCACGGCGCGTTCGGCGCGCAATTTCGCGATGCGGCAGACGACCTGGCGATTATCGAATTCGCCGCCGTGACTGTTGCGCGCGAGCGACGTTTCCATGATGCGCTGGCGCAGCGCGCGGTTCTTCAGCGAATCGAGCGACGGTTGGCCGCTGGTGTTTTGCAGGCGAATGGCAAACTTGCCCTCCTTGCCTTCTTCCTTCGCCGCTTTGGCCGCGGCGCTGATCGCGTTGTCTGACAACCCATCGAGGTCCTCGCGTTTATCCACAATCACAGACGACGCGTTCTTTTCCTTGAGCACGTTCTGCTCGAAATCGGTCTGCAATTTCGCCAGCTCGGCGTTCATCGCCTTGAGTTTTTCCTTGTCGGCGTCGTTCAATTTCGCGCCCGCGCGCACGAAATCCTTGTCGTAACGTTCGAGCAGATAATTCGACTCCGCGTCGAGCTTCAGTTGATCGCGCTGGTTATAGAGCGACTCCACGCGCTGGAAAAGCGCCGCGTTCAAATGAATCGCGTCCTGATGCGCGGAGAGTTCCGGCGCGAGTTCCTTCTCCAGTTTCTGCATCGCCGGATTTGTGTTGCAGGCGTTGAGATTGGAAAAAATGCGATCGGCGCGCTGCAACAGGCGCCCGCTTTTTTCCATCGCCACGATGGTGTTGTCGAACGTCGGCACCTCTTTCTGCGACGCGATTTTCGCAATTTCCGCGAGGTGCTCTTTCATCCCTTGCTCGATCGCGGGTTTGAAATCCGCGTCTTTGATTTGGTCGAATGGCGGATATTTGAACGGCAGTTTGCTTTCCTGCAGCAGCGGATTGTTGCGAGCGTGAAGCGAGGACGCGGCGAGCATGGTCATGCAAAGAAGAAGGATGGTTTTCATAGCGAGGCGGAGCTGCAACTAACGGGCGTCGCGCTGACGTGCAACTGCGCAAGGTTGTAGTGCGGTCTATGACCGCCGAAGCGTTACCGTCCTTTTCGGCGGTCACAGACCGCCGCTACAGGGCTGCGCTAGTATTCGCGCACGAGCAGATAGTTCGCGATCTCACGCAACGGCTCGGCTTCCTTTTGGAAAATAGACAGCGCGCTCTGCGCGGCGGTCGTCAGCCGACGCGCTTCGGCGCGCGAGGCCGCGAGACCGATGACGGCGGGATACGTCGCCTTCTGCGCGGTCAAATCTTTGCCGGCACTTTTGCCGAGCTTTTCGGTCGTTTGCGTGACGTCGAGAATGTCGTCGATCACTTGAAACGCGAGTCCGAGCGCGCTGCCAAATTTCGTGATCGCAGCCAGCTTCCTCGCGTCCGCGTTCGCGCTCATCGCGCCAAGGCGCACCGATGTCGTTAGGATCGCGGACGTTTTATTTTCGTGAATGTAGCGAACGAGTTTGCGATCGGCCGCTTTGCCTTCGGCTTCGAGATCGGCGACCTGGCCGGCGATGAGTTTGCGACTGCCGGCAGCCGACGCGATCTCGCGAATAATTTCCGTCATCGAATAGCGGCGCGCCGGGTTTGCGCGCGCGGCGATTTCGAACGCGACCGTGAGCAGCGCGTCGCCGGCAAGGATGGCGATGCCGTCGCCAAAAACTTTGTGGCAGGTGGCGCGACCGCGACGGAAATCGTCGTTATCCATGCTCGGCAAATCGTCGTGCACGAGCGAGTAGGTGTGAATGCATTCCATCGCGGCCGCAAGCGGGAGCGCGTCGGCTAATTTTCCGCCGCAAGCTTCGGCGGCGGCGAGACAGAGGATCGGGCGCAAGCGTTTGCCGCCGGCGAAAAGCGAGTAGCGCATCGCCTTGTGAATGGTCGGTGGCGGCGCGGATGCCTTCGGCAGAAAGCGATCGAGCGCGCGCTCGACCGCTTTTTGGCGCGCTGCGAGATACGCTTTCAGGTTCACCGCGCGAATGTGGAAAGGAGCGCCGCGTCGCGCAACGTTATTCGACGCCGGGATCGGAGACGAGCGGCGCTTTCACTTGCGTGGCGAGGAAGGCGCCGAAAAGAAGAACGCCGGCGGCGAGCAATTGCGACTGGGTGAAACGTTCGCCGAAAATGAAATAGGAGAGCGTGAGCGCGCCGAGCGGGCAAAGGAGTTGCAATGTTTGCGCGAGCGCGATCCCGATCTCGCGCATGGCCACGTAATAAAGAATGTGGGCCACGGTGATGCAGGTCACAGCCGACACGATCAGGATGACGTTGACGTGCCAGTGCACCTGCAGCGGCGCGGCGATATTTCCAAACGCGCAGGTGAGCGGGAAGAGCATGAGCGACGTGAGCAGGCTGACGAGGCCGAAGCTGCGCATGCTGCCAAGCTTCGCCGAGGGCCGTTTCACCAGCACGCCGTAAAGCGCCCAGCAAACGGTCGCAAAAAGAGCGATGAGCAGCCCGCGCAGCGGGACGTGCCCGGCGCCGCTCCCTGGTTGAAACCAGTAGACGCCGATAGCGCCGCCGACGCCGAGCGCGGTGCCGAGCTGGAATTGCCATTGGCGTAAAATGTGGCGTTCTTCCGGGAAGAAAATCAGCGCGAGCAGAGCGGTCACGATCACGGACGAGCGCGCGAAGATCGCGTAAACGCCGGGGCCGATGTAGAGCAGCGCGACGACTTGGGTGACCTGATGCACCACGTTTGGAATCGCGGGAACGAGGCAGATGCCGACCGCGCGCCAGTCGAGCGGCGCCGTCTCGCGTTTACGACGAAAGAAAATGAAGGGCCAGATGGCGAGGCAGGCCACGCTGTAACGATAAAAATTTTGCTCCCAAATGCCGTAGTAGGGGAGCAGGTAAAATTGAAAGAGCGACGGCAGCGACCAGATCACGACCGTCGCCAGAACGGCGAAATAACCGCGCGAAAGCTGCGGAGATCGTGTCGGCTGACGCCCGGCCTCGGATTTCACAAATGGGAAAAAAGCTGGCTAACAAGCATTGAGAAACGTATTTCCATCACAGAAGCGATGAAAAGAAATCCACTTTGGCAATTTGTCGTGTGCGCGTTTTTAGCGTGCGGAATAGCGGAAGCAGCAAAATCTGGCGGCCACACGGCGAAGGGCGTGGAGCTGATGCAGGCGAAGCAATACGAGCAGGCTGCGGCGGAATTTGGCGAAGCGATCAAGGCTGAGCCGTCGAATGCGCGCCTCTATACCAATCGCGGCACGGCGTATCGCGCGCTCCAGAAATTTCCGGAAGCGATGGCGGATTTCACCAAAGCGACCGAGGTCGGGCCGAAAGATTATCTCACCTGGTTTGAGCGCGGGCAGACGGAAGTGATTCAAAAGGAATTCGATCCCGCGGTGGCGGACCTGAGCAAAGCGCTGGAGCTGAAAGCAGACGACCCGCTCTCTCTGCGTTTTCGCGGTCTCGCTTACAGCGGGCTGCAGAAATGGCCGGAAGCGATCGCCGATTTCAGCGCGTTGATCGCGAAGGACGCGAATGACGACGCGGCCTACAAGAAACGCGCGTGGGCGTTGCAGGAGTCGGGGAAAATCGACGAAGCGCTGGCCGATTATACGAAAAGCCTGGAGCTGAAACCGGACGGCGACACTTACACCAAGCGCGGCTACGTCTACGTCACCAACCTGAAGGAGTACGAAAAGGGCATCGCCGATTACAAGCAGGCGATGGCGTTGAATCCGGACGATTATGACACGTCGCAACGCCTGCAATACGCGCAGGCGATGCTGGCTGCAAAGAACGCGCCGCCGCCGACACCGACGCCCGCGCCGACGCCCGGGCCGGGCTTGTTCACGCCGATGAACATCGGGATCGGGCTGGCTGTGATCGTGCTGCTGGTCGTTGTCTTCGTCGTGCTGCGCCGCAGAAGGGGATACTCGTCCGACGACGACACGCCGTCGAGCAGCACGCGCATTCGCTAGCAGGGAGCGGAAAAGCGCGCCAAGAAATTGCTTTGACAGCCCGAGGCCGGCTGCTAGTTTTCCGTCGCTTTTTGCTGGACGAGGCGGGTCCCATGGCCGTTCGCGGCTTTGGGACTTTTGCTTCTCTGGTGGAGGGCGAAAAACCGGTTCGCCCATTCGCCCATGTAGCTCAGTTGGTAGAGCACGTCCTTGGTAAGGACGAGGTCACCGGTTCAATCCCGGTCATGGGCTCCAGTGAGCTTGACCTAATAAGAAACAGAACGAGACGCAGTTTAGTTAAAAAAGGAAACCACAATGGCCAAGGAAGCATTTAAACGCGACAAGCCGCACGTGAACGTCGGCACCATCGGACACGTTGACCACGGGAAGACGACTCTTACCGCCGCGATCACCACCGTTCTCGCAAAGAAGGGTTTCGCTGAGGCGCGCAAATACGCCGACATCGATAACGCGCCGGAAGAAAAAGAGCGCGGTATCACCATCAATACCGCTCACGTCGAATACCAGAGCGAGAAGCGCCATTACGCGCACGTCGATTGCCCCGGCCACGCGGATTACGTGAAGAACATGATCACCGGTGCGGCGCAGATGGACGGCGCCATCCTCGTGGTTTCGGCCGCAGACGGCCCGATGCCGCAAACGCGCGAGCACATCCTGCTGGCTCGCCAGGTCGGCGTGCCTTCGATCGTGGTGTTCCTGAACAAGGTCGACATGGTCGACGATCCGGAATTGCTCGATCTCGTGGAGATGGAAGTGCGCGACCTGCTCACGCAATATGAATTTCCGGGCGACAAAATCCCGATCGTGAAGGGCAGCGCGCTCAAGGCGCTCGAAGGCGACGCCGAGCAGGAGAAGCAAATTCTCGCGCTCGTTTCCGCGATCGACGATTACATCCCCGTACCGGAGCGTCCGGTCGATCAACCGTTCCTCATGCCGGTGGAAGACGTGTTCAACATTGAAGGTCGTGGCACCGTTGCGACCGGTCGTGTCGAGCGCGGCATCCTTAAGAAAATGGAGGAAGTCGAGATCGTCGGCATTAAAGACACCGCCAAAACGACGGCGACCGACATCGAAATGTTCCGCAAGCTGCTCGATGAAGCGCGTGCGGGCGACAACGTCGGCATCCTGCTGCGCGGCACCAAGAAAGAAGACGTGGAGCGTGGCCAGGTCATCGCCAAGCCGGGCTCGATCAAGCCGCATAAGAAGTTTAGGGCGGAGGTCTATGTGCTGAGCAAAGAGGAAGGTGGCCGGCACACGCCGTTCTTCACCAATTACCGTCCGCAATTTTACTTCCGCACCACGGATGTGACGGGCAGCGTCAAGCTGCCCGATGGCGTCGAGATGGTGATGCCCGGCGACAACGTCTCGATCGAAGTCGAGCTCGGCGTGCCGGTGGCGATGGAAAAGGCGATTCGGTTCGCTATTCGCGAAGGCGGCAAAACCGTCGGCGCAGGTCGCGTGGCGGAGATTCTGGATTAAGCTCAGCAACGGATTACGCCAGTAGCTCAATTGGTAGAGTAGCGGTCTCCAAAACCGTCGGTTGGGGGTTCGAGTCCCTCCTGGCGTGCGGATTGAAAACATGTTCACGAAGACAAAAAATTTCTTCAACGAAGTCTGGGTCGAGCTGCTGAAAGCTTCGTGGCCATGGGACATGAAGGAAAAGGGATTCAAACGCTTCAAGGAGCTGACGGATTCCACCCTGGTGGTGATCATCGCCATGCTTTTACTGGGCGGCTACGTTGCGCTCTTCGATTTCGTGCTGCTTAATTTTGTCCATTACTTCACGCGCTTGCACTGACATGGCTATCGCCGCCAAAGATCAATGGTTTGTCGTGCACGTGCTCTCCGGCCAGGAGAACAAAGTGCGCGAGAATATCGAGAAACGCGTGAAGACGGAGGAAATGGGCGACGTCGTTTTCGAAGTGCTCGTGCCCACGGAGCGCGTCTCCGAGATCAAGAAGGGGAAGAAAAGCGAAACCACACGCAAATTTTTCCCCGGCTACCTGATCGCGAATATGCACCTGCTGGATGAAAATAATCAGCTGGTGGATCGCACCTGGTATTTCATCAAAGATACGCCGGGCGTGATCGGGTTCGCGGGAACAAAAAACACGCCGATCCCGATGCGGCAATCGGAAGTCGATTCCATGCTGGCGCAGATGAAAGAGCGCGAAGAGAGCGTGAAGCCTAAAGTCAGCTTCGAAGTGGGCGAGGCGGTAAAGGTGGCCGACGGTCCTTTCCAAAATCAGAACGGCATCGTCGAGGAGATCGATCCCGAGCGTGGCAAGCTGCGCGTTTCTGTCACCATCTTCGGGCGCGCTACGCCGGTGGAATTAGAATACTGGCAAGTCGAACGCGGATAGAAGGCAGACAGAATTAATTTCTCATCTTCTTCAACCGATCCTGGAAATCCTGTCTAAGAAAATTTTATGGCGAAAGAAATTATTGCTCACATCAAATTGCAGATTCCAGCCGGGCAGGCGAATCCCGCTCCTCCCGTCGGCACGGCGCTCGGACCGCGCGGCGTCAACATCATGGCGTTCTGCAAGGAATTTAACGCTGCCACGCAGAAGCAGGCGGGCGACATTTTGCCGGTCGTTATCACCGTTTTCAAAGACAAGAGCTTCACTTTCATCACGAAGTCGCCGCCGGCGGCGATTCTGTTGAAGAAGGCGGCCAATATCGCTGCCGGCTCGAAGGAGCCGAACAAAACGAAGGTTGGCAAAGTGACGCGCAAGCAGGTGATGGACATCGTCAACACCAAACGCAAAGACCTGAACTCGCGCAGCGATGAGGCGGCCTTCCGCGTCATCGCCGGGACGGCGCGTCAGATGGGTCTCGAGATCGTTGACTAAGTCGGCTTTTAGCCAGCGCGCTCTTAGCGCCGACCGTTATCTCTTCGTCACAACGGCGACCGTCACAGAGTCGTCGCCCGATCGCCCGATGAAATAAAGAGCGGCGCGTCCGCTCGCATACACCGGGTAGAGATTGTACGGCACGCCATCCACGCGGCGCGGATGCAACCAGTCCACATGCAATGGGCGCGCGAAGGTGTAGTCCATGATCGACGTGTATTCCTGTTCGCTAGGCTCCAAGTCACGGCTCCTCACGCCACGGTAGGTGGCGAAGCTCGTGCCCGTGCGATCGTTGTGAACGAGCTGCGCTTCGGGCCGGCCCGTCTCGACGATGTCGGCTGGGCGAAAAACTAAATCGAAATCATAGCCGCCCCAATTGCTCAGATTAATCGGTTGGCCGACGCTGACGCTGAAGACGCGCACCTGCGATGCGGGCTCGATCGCATCGGTCTGCGCCGCGGCTCGACGACGATCGCTGGTTGCGAGCGCGTCGACTTCATCCTTCGAAGCGACGAGATGCGAATCGCGCAATGACTGCAAAAGGGAATCGCTTGCCCCTTGCGCCTTCAAGGTGGCTTCCTGTTGTGGCGTCAGCGGGCGCATTAATTTCCGCCGAGCGACCTCATCGCGAATCGACGCGTCGCTTTCGCGGCTGCGGACGAGAAGAGAGACCTCGCTGAAATCGACCGGACGCGCCGAGGCGAGGATCGGGACAAGAAAGAGGAGTGAGAGAAAAATCGATGAACTATAAAGACAGGGACGATTCATAATCATTAGTTTTATCAAGGCAGGGATGGTTTCAGCAATCACAAAAGATCTGGCGGCGACCTCGCTCGCGGGGTGCGCAATTACGCGGATCGAAAAAATAGCCGACGCGCTTTGACATCTACGCGAATGCCGCTACTTTCGTCGTCCTTGCCGGGGAACCGGCAGCGCGCAGGAGAGCAAATGCTCGTTCGCACTGCATAAAAACATGCACACAAATCGCAGCAAACGTTATCGCGCGTCCGCCGAGCAGGTGGACCGAACCAAGGCCTACAATTTGAATGAGGCCGTCGCGACGCTGAAGAAATTTCAGCCGACGAAATTTGACCAGACGGTGACCGTTTCCTTCCGTCTCGGGGTTGACCCGAAGCAATCGGATCAAATGGTGCGCGGCACTTGCCCTCTGCCTCATGGCAGCGGCAAGCAGGTGCGAGTTCTCGTATTTGCCGAGGGCGCGGCCGCCAAAGCGGCGAAAGAAGCGGGCGCGGAGCATGTCGGCTTCAAGGACATGATCCAAAAGTGCCAGGACGGTTTTCAAGATTTCGATGTCGCGGTGGCGACGCCAGCGGCGATGGCGGAAGTGCGCAAACTCGGCAAGGTGCTCGGACCTCGCGGTCTGATGCCAAATCCAAAGACGGGCACCGTAACCGACGACACCGCCAAGGCGGTGCAGGAAGTGAAAGCGGGTCGCGTGGAATTCAAACTCGATAAGAACGGCAACGTGGCGGTGCCGGTGGGAAAATTTTCCTTCGCCGAGAACGCGCTGGTTGAGAACGGCACGGCTGTGATCGAGGCCGTGGTGCGTGCGCGTCCGGCGACAGCCAAGGGGCGTTTCGTCGAGGCGATGACTTTAAGTGCGACCATGTCCCCCGGCGTGTCGATTGACCCGTCGCCGTATCTGGCCGTCTAAGGAGCCTTTCATGAGACCCGAAAAATCGACCATCGTATCGGACCTGAGCGAGAAGCTGAACCGCTCGCCCTTCATGCTGGTGACCGACTACCAGGGCATGAAGGTGGATCAGTTTGGCGAATTGCGTAATCGCCTCGCCCCCGCCGGTGCGGAGATCCGCGTGGTGAAGAACAGTTTTCTGAAGCGCGCGATGAGCGAATCCGGTTTGCCCGAGGTCGCGAAGCAATTGACCGGCCAAACCGCCGTGGTGCTGGGCCAGGACGATGTCGCGCCGGTCGCGAAAATCCTCAAAACGTTCGCGGCCGAGTTCAAGATTGCCGCGCTGAAGATCGGCGTCGTCGACAAAACGATTTTATCGACAAAAGAAGTCGAGGCGTTGGCGGACCTGCCCTCGCGCAGCGTGTTGCTGGCCCAATTGCTCGGCGTACTGCTGGCGCCTGCAACGAAACTAGTGCGCGTGCTGAACGAGCCAGGCACATCACTCGCTCGCCTACTGAACGCCAAGGCCGCGCAAGCAGAGAAAGCACCGGCGCAGGAAGCCAATCCCGTGGCGGAAGAGAAGCCGGTAGAAGAGAAACCTGCGGCGGAGGGAGAAAAACCCACGGAGGCCCCAACCGCATAGATTTTTCGCCCCGCACCAGCGTGGCGAACTAAAAACAACGAAAACTGTCCGACCCGATGGCTATCGGGTTTAATTCTTCGAGAGCTTTCGAAGGCGGCAAACGGAGGAAAATAAAATGGCGGATACAAATGCAATAGTGGAGCAACTCAGCGGCCTGACCGTTCTCGAGGTTGCCGGTTTGGTGAAGCAACTCGAAGAGAAGTGGGGCGTGAGCGCCGCTGCTCCTGTGGCCGCGGCGGCAGCACCGGCGGCCGGTGGAGCCGCAGCACCAGCAGCGGAAGAGAAGACCGCGTTTGAGGTCATCCTTAAGGAGATGGGTTCGAATAAAATCGGCGTCATCAAGGAAGTTCGCGGCGCTGTGCCGGGACTAGGCTTGGCCGAAGCGAAAGCTCTCGTCGAGGGCGCGCCCAAAACCATCAAGGAGGGCGTGACCAAGGCCGAAGCCGAAGAGATCAAAAAGAAGATCGAAGCGGCCGGCGCGAAGGTCGAAATCAAGTAATTCTATTTCAGCAGGCACGGCGCGCAGGGGAAAATCCTTGCGCGCCGGCCTCGTCTGTGGCAAAAACACTCTTCGTTAAGAGTAAGCAAATTTATTTTTAACCCGGTCGACGGCAGCATAATTCCAGCCCGGCAACGAAACGGCAGAGGTCAATTTGACACGACGCCGATTCGCTGCCATTTTTGCCGTCCTCGCATTCGGCCGGAGCCGTAGCAACCCCTCGGAAACTTGGCGTGCCTTCCGCTTTGGCACGACGGGTCGTCCACCTAGCAGAAAATCTTATTTATGTCAGACCGGGCAGAGCGCATTCATTTCGGAACGATCAAAGAGGGCATCGAGCCGCCCAACCTCATCGAGGTGCAGCTTAATTCGTACTTCGATTTCTTGCAGAAAGACGTGCCGCTGAACAAGCGCAAGAATTTCGGATTGCAGGCCGTCTTCAAGGAAGTTTTCCCGATCCAGAGTTACGACGAAAAGGCGACGCTCGATTTCAACCATTACGATATCGGCGAGCCGAAGCTTTCTGCGCTCGAGGCGCAGCGCGAAGGGCAGACGTTTAGCGCCCCGCTCCATGTCACTTTCCAGCTGAAGGAAGAAAAGGGGACGAAAGAGGAGAAAGTTTACATGGGCGAAATTCCGCTCATGACACCGCAGGGCACGTTCGTCATCAATGGCGCGGAACGCGTCGTGGTCTCGCAATTGCACCGCTCGCCCGGCATCGCATTCGAGTCGTCCATCCATCTGAACGGCAAGGTTCTCTACAGTTTCCGCATCATTCCCGATCGCGGGTCGTGGATCGAAGTGCAATTCGATACCAGCGATCTGCTCTACATCTATCTCGATCGCCGCAAGCGCCGCCGGAAATTTCTGGCAACCACGTTCCTCCGCGCCCTGGGCTACGGCTCCGACGAGGAAGTGATCAAACTATTCTACAACGTCGAAACCTTGAAGCTCAGCGAGAAGCTTGATGAAGAAATGCTCGCGACCAAGGTGCTGACCGCGGAAATCCGCGACGGCGAGGTCACGGTGGCGCGCGCCTTTGAGCCACTGACGCTGGCGACCATTCGTCAGATTATGGCGCTTGGAATCAAGGACACGAAGGTCATCGACATCACCGCCGACGACACGGTGGTGAAGGCGCTGAAGAAGGACCCCGCGCACGACCAGGAGGAAGCGCTCAAAGATATTTATCGCAAGCTGCGCCCCGGCGATCCGCCAACGGTGGCGAATGCGCGCGCGTTGTTGAAGCGACTCTTTTTTGATCCGAAGAAATACGACCTTGGTCGCGTCGGTCGTTACAAACTGAATCAGAAACTCGGCATCGAGGTCGATCTCGGCGAGCGCATTCTTACGGACAAGGATTTCATCGCGGCGATAAAATATTTGATAAATCTCCGTCGCGGCGAAGGGACGTTGGACGACATCGATCACCTCGGTAGCCGACGCGTTCGTACGGTTGGAGAATTGCTCGCGAATCAGTGCCGCGTCGGTCTTGCGCGCACGGAGCGTTTAGTGAAGGAGCGCATGACTTTGTTCGACATCAATATCGACGGCATGACGCCGCAGAAGCTGATTAATCCCAAGGCGCTTAGCGCAGTCATTCGCGATTTCTTCGGTCGCTCGCAGCTTTCGCAGTTCATGGATCAGACGAATCCGCTGGCGGAATTGACGCACAAGCGCCGCCTCTCGGCCCTTGGGCCGGGCGGTTTGAGCCGCGATCGCGCTGGTTTCGAAGTGCGCGACGTCCATCCCTCGCATTACGGGCGCATCTGCCCGATCGAGACGCCGGAAGGTCCGAACATCGGTCTGATCAGCTCGATGTCGACGTTCGCGCGCATCAACGAGTTTGGCTTTATAGAAACGCCCTACCGCAAGGTGACGAACGGCCGGGTAACGGACCAGGTGGATTATCTCACCGGTGATCGAGAAGAGAATTACCTCGTTGCGCAGGCGAACGCGGCGATTGATGGCAAGGGACATTTCACCGGCGAGAAGGTTTCCGTTCGCTATCGCGGTGATTTTTTGGAAGTCGAGCCGGCCAAGGTTCATTATATGGACGTCTCGCCGAAGCAGCTTGTGTCCGTCGCGGCGGGATTGATCCCGTTCCTTGAGCACGACGACGCCAACCGCGCGTTGATGGGCTCGAACATGCAACGTCAAGGTGTGCCTCTGATTGTTAGCGAGTCGCCCTTAGTCGGCACTGGGCTCGAAGGAAAAGTTGCACGCGATTCGTACGCGGTCGTGCTTGCGACCGAGAGCGGCAAAGTCGCGTCGGTTGCCGCCAATCAGATTGTCGTTACCAAAGACGGTCACATGCCGGACAGCCGCAAGAAATTGAAGACGGACGCGGAAGAAGGCGTGCACGTTTACGAGCTGCGCAAGTTCATGCGCTCGAATGCGGGCACCTGCGTGAATCAGAAGCCGATCGTGAAGAAAGGCCAGCACGTGAAGAAGGGCCAGGTTATTGCCGACGGTCCGAACACCGAGCATGGCGAACTCGCCCTGGGTCGTAACGTGCTCGTGGCGTTTATGCCTTGGAATGGCTACAACTTCGAAGACGCGATCATGATCTCGGAGAAGGTCGTGAAGGAGGATATTTACACCTCCATTCACATCGACGAGTTCGAGATAGGTGCTCGCGATACGAAACTCGGCCCAGAAGAAATTACGCGCGACATTCCGAACGTTTCGGAAGAGGCGCTGCGTAATCTGGGGACCGATGGGGTAATACGCGTCGGCGCCGAGGTAAAGCCGGGCGACATTCTCGTGGGCAAAATCACGCCGAAATCCGAGACCGAGCTCGCGCCGGAAGAGCGTCTCCTCCGCGCCATCTTCGGTGAAAAAGCGGCGGACGTGAAAGACACGTCGCTGACGGTCCCTTCGGGCACCTACGGCATCGTGATGGATGTGAAAGTGTCGTCTCGCAAGGAGGCGGCGCGCGAAAAGCTTTCGCCCGCGGAGACGAAGCGACAGCTCAAGACGATCACGGAAGATCATCGCAAGAAAAAAGAAGAGCTGACTGAACAGTTAACCGACTCGCTCTCGAATATTCTTCTGGGCGAAAAAATTCCGCTCGACGTGGTCAACGCCGAGACGGGCGAGATCATCATTCCGGCGAATCGCAAAATCACGAAGACGCTGCTGCGCAAGCTCGCGAACGTTTACGATCACATCGAGATCGATCCGTCGCCCATCCGAAACAAAATTCGCGAGATCATCGCGTCGTACGAACACAAATTTGCGGAACTCGAACTTGAACGCGAACGCTCGATGGATCGCGTGGAGAGCGGCGATGACATTGATCCCGGCATCATCAAGCAGGTAAAAGTTTACGTCGCTTCCAAACGCAAACTGTCGGTGGGCGACAAGATGGCGGGTCGCCACGGCAACAAGGGTGTCGTCGCGCGCATCGTGCCGGAAGAAGACATGCCGTATTTGCCGGACGGAACGCCGGTGGAAATCGTGCTCAACCCGCTCGGCGTGCCGAGCCGTATGAACGTCGGCCAGGTGCTCGAAACGCACTTGGGCGTGGCGGCGAAAGCGCTCGGATTCAAAGTGGCGACGCCAGTTTTCGACGGCATCTCCGAAGAGAAAATCCGCGAGTATTTGAAGGAGGCGAAGAAGGAAGAGGGGTTCACCTGGGTGCAGGAAAACGGCAAGGCTCGCTTGTTCGACGGTCGCACGGGCGATCAGTTCGATCAGGAAGTCGTGGTCGGCTACATCTACATGCTGAAGCTCGGGCACCTCGTTGCCGACAAGATTCACGCTCGCGCGGTGGGACCGTACTCGCTCGTCACGCAGCAGCCGCTGGGTGGTAAAGCGCAATACGGCGGCCAGCGTTTCGGTGAGATGGAAGTCTGGGCGCTCGAAGCCTATGGCGCGGCTTACACCTTGCAGGAGTTGCTCACGGTGAAGTCCGACGACGTACAAGGACGCACCCGCATTTACGAGTCGATCGTGAAGGGTGATAACTCGCTCGAAGCCGGCACGCCGGAATCATTCAATGTGTTGATCAAGGAAATGCAGAGTCTCGGCCTCGACGTCAAAGTCGGCGGCCAGGCGCCCGCCAGTTTCCTCGAAGCGGTTTCCTAATTTTCCAAGCAATCAGTTTTATCAAATAAATGAACGAACATTCCTGGCGTGAGTTAGTGGGCGAAGAGCGGCCCGTTGGATTCGATCAAGTCGCGATCGGCGTGGCGTCGAGCGACACCATGCGGTCGTGGAGCAAGGGTGAAGTTAAAAATCCGGAGACGATCAATTACCGGACATTTAAGCCGGAGAAGGGTGGTCTGTTTTGCGAGCGTATTTTCGGGCCGACGCGCGACTGGGAATGCTCGTGCGGAAAATACAAGCGCATCAAGCATAAGGGCGTCATCTG
Organism: Verrucomicrobiota bacterium; assembly: GCA_030854105.1. Taxonomy (GTDB): domain Bacteria; phylum Verrucomicrobiota; class Verrucomicrobiia; order Chthoniobacterales; family UBA10450; genus AV69. Next base: position 25,657 of record JALYTV010000019.1, read on the forward strand.
TGATCGCTGCGGCGTGGAAGTGACGCTGGCGCGAGTGCGCCGCGAGCGCATGGGCCACATTGAATTGGCCGTGCCGGTCTCGCACATCTGGTTTTACAAATGCATGCCGTCGCGCCTTGGTCTCATGCTCGACATGAGTGCGCGGCAACTCGAGCGCGTCATCTATTACGAGGATTACATCGTCATCGATCCCGGCCAGACGCCGCTACAGAAGACGCAGTTACTGAACGAAGTCGAGTACCGCGAAGCGCAAGAACAGTACGGCGAAGGCTTCGTCGCCGGCATGGGCGCGGAAGCGGTGAAGCGGCTCCTTTCCGAAATCGATCTCCACAAATTGAACAAGGAGCTCGAGGAGGCGATGGGCAACACCAAGAGCAAACAGATTCGCAAGAAGCTCGCGAAGCGTTTGAAATTGGTGCAAGGCTTCATGTCCTCGCGGGCCCGTCCGGAGTGGATGGTGCTCGAAGTTTTACCGGTCATTCCGCCCGATCTACGTCCGCTCGTGCCGCTGGAAGGCGGGCGTTTCGCGACCTCCGATCTGAACGATCTTTATCGTCGCGTGATCAATCGCAACAACCGGTTGAAAAACCTGCTTCAACTCAAAACGCCGGACGTTATTATCCGCAACGAAAAGCGCATGCTCCAGGAAGCAGTCGACGCGCTCTTCGATAATGGTCGACATGGTCGCGCGGTCACGGGCGCAGGCAATCGTCCGTTGAAATCGCTTTCGGACATGCTCAAGGGCAAAGGCGGACGCTTCCGCCAGAATCTTCTCGGTAAGCGTGTCGACTATTCCGGTCGCTCTGTCATCGTCATCGGGCCAGAGCTGAAATTGAATCAGTGCGGGCTGCCGAAGAAAATGGCGCTGGTTTTGTTCGAGCCGTTCATCATCCGGCAACTGAAGGATCGCGGTTACGTGCACACCGTGCGCAGCGCAAAAAAAATGATCGAGCGCCAGACACCGGAGGTGTGGGACATTCTCGACGAAGTCACGCGAGGACATCCAGTGCTGCTGAACCGCGCGCCGACCCTGCACCGCCTCTCGATTCAGGCCTTCGAGCCGCAGTTGATCGAAGGCGAGGCCATTCGCATTCATCCGCTCGTTTGCACCGCTTACAACGCGGACTTCGACGGCGACCAAATGGCCGTGCACGTGCCGCTATCGGTGGAGGCGCAAATGGAAGCGCGCATGCTCATGCTGGCGCCGAACAACATCTTCTCGCCTTCCAGCGGCAAACCCATCACGACGCCGTCGCAAGACATCACGCTCGGTTGTTATTATCTCACGCAAAATCCTCGTCGCGCGGTTGGAGCGGCTGCGGAGTCGAGGCTGCCGCTCTTCGCCGACGCGGTCGAAGTGGAATTTGCGATGGCGGATGGCGCGGTCGCGACGCATGACCGCATTCGTTATAAGAATCCGGATTTGGGCAAGGACACGATCTACGGCGATAAAGAATCGCGTGTGATCGAGACCACAGCGGGTCGGGTAATTTTCAATCAAATCTGGCCCGACGGACTCGGTTTCTTCAATCGCGCCGCGGGCAAGAAGCAGCTCAGCGACATCATCTGGCGCTGCTATCAGGTTTCCGGTCAGGAAGGCACAGTGGAAACGCTCGATAAACTGAAGGAACTCGGCTTCCGCGAAGCGACGAAAGCCGGCGTGTCCATCGGTATCTCCGACATGATTATTCCGAAGGAGAAGCAGATCGAGCTGGATAACGCCTACAAGCAAATCAAGACTGTCGAGCAACAGTACCGCAAAGGCATCATCACTGATGGCGAGCGTTACAACAAGATCATCGACATCTGGACGCACGCGGGTGACGAGATTTCGAACGTGATGTTCCGCACCTTGGAACACAACGGCGGGCGCAAGGAACTGAATCCGGTCTTCCTTATGGTGGACTCGGGTGCCCGTGGTAATCGCCAACAGGTGCGCCAGCTCGCGGGCATGCGCGGGTTGATGGCGAAACCGTCGGGCGAAATCATCGAGCGTCCGATCACGTCGAACTTCCGCGAAGGCCTAACTGTGCTCGAGTATTTCATCTCCACCCACGGTGCGCGTAAAGGTCTGGCCGATACCGCGCTCAAGACGGCGGACTCGGGTTACCTCACACGTAAGCTGGTCGACGCCGCGCAAGATGTGATCATCAATGAGGATGATTGCGGCACGGTGAACGGTATTGCGGTGCGTTCTATTTACGAAGGCGACGAAGAAGTGGTCGACCTGGCCACCCGCATCATCGGTCGCGTGAGTTGCGAGACGGTTGCGGATCCCGTCGACAAAAAGAAGAAGATCGTCAAAGCCAATCAGCTCATCGACGAAAAGATCGCGAACGATTTGCAGCGCATCGGCGTGGAGCAATTGAAGATTCGCTCGGTGCTGACTTGCGAATGCGGTCGCGGAGTTTGCGCGAAATGCTACGGACGCAATCTGGCGACTGGCCAATTCGTGAAGCTCGGCGAAGCCGTCGGCATTATTGCCGCGCAATCCATCGGCGAGCCGGGCACGCAGTTGACCATGCGTACGTTCCACATCGGTGGCACGGCGTCGCAGACCTTCAAACAGCCCATCATCAAGGCGAAGAACGACGGCAAGATTCAATTCAACGATCTGCGCACGGTGCAGGCGTTGGACGGAAGTTGGATCGTGCTAAACAAGAACGGCAGCATCGGCGTGCATAATGCCGAGGGCCGCGAGCTGGAGCGTTACAACATCGTGATCGGGTCGGTTATTTCCAAATCCGACGGGGGCGAGGTGAAGAAAGCTGAAACGTTTGTGCAGTGGGATCCATATAACGTGCCGATTCTGACGGACAAGTCCGGCAAGATCGAATTCCGCGACATGATCGCCGGCGTCACGATCAAACGCGACGTCGACGAAGCGACCGGTCTCATGGGTACCGTCATCATCGAGCACAAAGAAGATCTTCATCCGCAGATCGTGGTGGTGGGCGACAAGAAAGAAGTGCTCGCCAGCTATTCGATCCCGGCGGGCGCGCACGTCGTCGTCGAACAAGGTGGCAAGATTCGCGCCGGCGCGTTGCTGGCGAAGACGCCGCGTAAAGTTGCCAAAACGAAGGATATCACCGGCGGTCTGCCGCGTGTGGCCGAACTCTTCGAAGCGCGCCGCCCGAAAGACGCAGCCGAGATCGCGAAGATCGATGGCATCGTCGAAATGGGTGGAACGGTGCGCGGCAAGCGCAAGCTCATCCTCAAGGACGTCGAGACCGGGGCCGAGGAAGAGCATCTCATCTCGCTCACCAAGCACATCATCGTCTTCAAAGGCGACTTTGTGAAGAAGGGCTCGCAGCTCACTGAGGGCCCGGTTGTTCCGCACGAGATTCTCGAAGTGTGCGGACCGCAGGAATTGCAGGAGCACCTCGTAAACGAAGTGCAGGAAGTTTATCGCCTCCAAGGCGTCGAAATTAATGACAAGCACATCGAGATCATTGTGCGCCAGATGTTGCGGAAGGTGAAAATCACCGATCCCGGCGATACCGCGCTGCTCTGGGGTGATCAGGTCGACAAACTCGATTTCGAACGCGAGAACAAGGAAGTGACCGACAAAGGTGGCAAGCCGGCGGAAGCGGTGCCGGTGCTGCTCGGCATCACCAAGGCTTCGCTCGAAACCGACAGCTTCATCTCGGCGGCTTCGTTCCAGGACACCACGCGCGTTCTCACCGAAGCGGCGACGCTCGGCAAGGTCGATCGTCTGCGAGGGTTCAAGGAAAACGTGATCATGGGTCACCTCATCCCGGCCGGCACCGGCTTCCCGAAATATCGCGAGATTCGGTTGATCGAGAAGGGCGAACCGATCGGCGCACCCGTCGTCGAAGACGTCGAGCTGCAGCCAGCGATTGGCTGAGCGGGTCGGCTAACGATCGCTGGAATGATGGAGTAGTGGCCAGCCATTGCTCCTTGCTTCCATTACTCCATCACTCCGCTTGCTGCTGATGTCGATCGCGACCAAGACCGGTGACCAAGGCGAGACGGCGCTGATGTACGGCCGGCGCGTGCCGAAGACGGATCATCGCGTGGACGCTTACGGTTGCGTCGACGAAGTAAACAGCGCGCTCGGCCTCGCGCGGGCTTCAACTGCGAACACGTTCGCGAAAGAAGAACTGCTCAAGGTGCAGCGCGAGTTGATCACAGTCATGGGCGAACTCGCGACTGCGACCGTCGACCTCCCTCGTTATCAAAAAGACGGCTACGGGATCACAACCAGCGCGATGGTAGATCGACTCACCTCGATCATCGATGGGATCGAGGACGGCAAGGCGATGGTCTTCAAAGACTGGGTCATCCCCGGCGACAACGTTGGCTCCGCCACCCTGGATGTCGCGCGCACCACCTGTCGCCGCGCGGAAAGGCGGGTCGCTGCGCTCCTGCACCAGGACGTGAATTTTAACGTCGAAATCCTGCGCTATTTGAACCGGCTTTCTGACCTCTGCTGGCTTTTGGCGCGCAAGCTCGAACGGGAAGTCTGACGGTCAACATTCCGTTTGCCTTTCCGATGGCGCTAAGGCATCTTCCCCGTCCGCTCGCCAGCCGGCGGGCGCATTTATATGGTTAATACGACTGAATTATTGCCGGAGCTTTTGGAAGCCGGCGTGCATTTCGGACACCAGACCAAGCGGTGGAACCCGAAGATGCGTCCTTATATTTTCGAGAAGAAGCAGCAGATATACATCATCAATCTCGATGAGACGGTGAAGCAGCTCCAGCGCGCGACCGAGTTCCTCCAGCAAGTCACGGGGCGCGGCGGCAAAATCCTTTTCGTTGGCTGTAAAAAGCAGGCGCAGGAGGCGGTCAAGGAAGCCGCCGTCGCGTGCGGACAATTCTACGTCAACCAGCGCTGGCTCGGTGGCACGCTGACCAATCTGGCGACGATCCGGAAAAGCATCGGGCGCTTGAAATACATCGAAGAGATCGAGAAGTCGCCCGAGTACAAGAAAATGGGCAAGCAGGAGCTGGCGGCCTTGAATCGTGAAGGCGCCAAGTTGCGGCGAAATCTCGATGGCATTCTCGACATGGCGCAATTGCCCGACGCTCTCGTCGTGGTCGACACCACGCGCGAGCAGAATGCGGTAAACGAAGCGCGCCGTCTGCACATTCCAACGGTGGCGATTGTCGATACCAACGCCGACCCGGAGATCATAGACTACCCGATCGCGGGCAATGACGATGCCATCCGCGCGATTCGTGTGCTCTTGCAGAAATTAGTGGATTCGATCGTGTCGGCTGCCGGCGGTACGCCGGTAACGACGCAGGCGGAGATGGCTGGCGTTTCCGCCTAAGCCATTTCACAGCCATGCAGATCGATCCCAAAGTCGTAAAAGAACTCCGCGATAAAACCAACGCGGGGATGATGGACTGCAAACGCGCGCTGACTGAGACGCACGGCGATATCACGAAAGCGGAAGCGATTCTGCGCACGAAAGGGATCGCGAGCGCGAGCAAGAAAGCGTCACGCGCAACCAAGGAAGGGATTGTCGCTTCCTATATTCATTTGCAGGGCAAGGTCGGCGTGCTGGTGGAAGTGAATTGCGAAACCGATTTCGTCGCGAAGAACGAAATTTTTCGTGAGTTCGTCAAGGACATCACCCTGCACATCGCGGCCGCGCACCCGCTTTACGTCAGCCGCGACGACGTGCCCGGCGCATTGATCGAAGCCGAGCGCGAGATTTACAAAGCGCAGGTGAAGGAGAAACCGGAAGCGGTCATGAGCAAGATCATCGACGGCAAGGTCGACAAATTTTACAGCACGGTTTGTCTGCTGGAGCAGGGCTTCATCAAGAATCCCGACCAGACGATCAAGGAGTTGGTTAACACCAAGATTTCGGAGCTGGGAGAGAACATCGTTATTCGCCGCTTCACGCGCTATCTCGTCGGCGAAGTGGTGATCCACGAGGCTTCGGCCGAAACCGAAGCAGCGGCGTAGTCGCGCGAATTTTTTCGCTCCCGACCGGACGCGTGTAACTTTCGCGACGATGGGATTGCGAAAGTATCAGCAGAAAAGAAACTTTCGCGTCAGCGCCGAGCCGGCTGGCCAAACCCGCCAGACCAAAAAAGCGCGCCAGGCCGCGCGCTTCATTATTCAGAAGCACGACGCCACGCGCCTGCATTACGACTTTCGTCTCGAAGCGGAGGGCGTGCTGAAATCCTGGGCGGTGCCGAAAGGTTTGCCCTGGGCGCAAGCGGAAAAGCATCTCGCCGTCGAAGTGGAGGATCACCCGGTCGAGTACGTCGATTTCGAAGGAATCATTCCCAAGGGTCAGTATGGCGGCGGTACCGTGATGGTGTGGGATCGCGGCACCTACGAGATCACGCAAGCCGAGAGCGCGGCTGCGGGGATTCGGGCCGGGAAATTTCACGTCATCCTGCACGGCGAAAAAGTCGACAGCGAGTGGGCCATGATTCGCATTCGATCCGATACCGAAAAAAATCAGTGGCTGCTGATGAAAACGGGTGGAGCGACCAAGTCGGTCTCGAAGAAGCTCGATGATCGGTCGGTGAAGACGGGGCGGACGATGAAGCAGATCGCGTCGGCTGCCGACGCGGAGTGGCAATCGAATCGAGGCTCGGCCGCGGACACGCGCGCCGCGGCGCGCAGGAAACGAAAGATCAAAGCTCCGTTTTCCGACGCCGAACTGAAGAGTTTGCCGAAAAAGTCGGCGCAATTCGTCGAGCCAATGAAGCCGAAATTGTGTGAGAGCGCGCCGTCTGACGACGGGTGGTTGTTTGAACTGAAGTTCGACGGCATTCGCGCGCTGGTGATCAGGAAAGGCGGAGACATTCGCCTGCTCTCGCGCAATCGAAGGGATCTCACGCAGCGCTTTGCCTCGATCGCCGCTGGGATTGCGAAGATGGAGGGCGACGAGTTTGTCGTCGATGGCGAGATCGTTGCCCTCGACGAGAAGGGACGATCATCCTTTCAGTT
>JALYTV010000135.1 GCA_030854105.1 Verrucomicrobiota bacterium
GACTTTATGATGGAGACGCCGTTTCCGAATCCACGCGTGACTTTCCACGGTAAGAGCGTTTCTGCTCGTCAGGTGTTTTCGTCGATGTGTCAGCAGGTCGGGTGGAGCTACGAATACTGAAGGATGACGCATCGCATCGTGTTTCAAGATGGACCTGGGCTAACTAATCGGAGTGTCGGCGCAGCGCGATGAGATCTAACCACGCGCTGGAACTAACGGCCGCCCGTACCGTGTTCACCTTCTCTATGGCTACTTCCTTTTCACCGCAGTTGCCGCTCGCTCTCGGCGGCCATAGCTCATCTTGTTCTCGTTAGATCGCGTCGGCTAACGCTGGCTGCATCTAAGTTCGCGGCAAACCCGTCTTGCCAAAAAAAAGACGCGCGAGCGTCAGCCCGCGCGTCGAACTCTACCTTAACTACTTCCCCGATTAGGCCGGGATCTTCGTGAACGGATCGCACCACGGCGATTCCATTTCCTTCGCGCCGTGCGACCGGATTTCGAAGGTGTCCGCCGGAACGGCTCCAGCGACCGTGCCCGACTCACAAACGGCTTGATCTCGCGCAGATCGATCTGGTGAATCTCGTGGTTCATGGGTTCACTTTGCGCAGCGTGATCACGGCAAATGAGCGCACCGTTTTCGCAGCGTTACTCGCAGCGGTGTATTGATAGGTGCCAATGGGCGATCCCACTGCTTGCACCACGTCATCGTCTACCAGGTCTAGCGCGCCTTTCAAAAATACCACTTCGCCGTTCTTCGGCATCTTCATACCGAAGCCGGAATTGCTGCAAAGAATGAGCGCGCCATCTTCCGTCACCGAAAGCACCGTGCCATTGATCGCCCACTCCTGCGTTGCGCCGTGAGAGAGTGGATTATCAAACGCCGGTTGCGGCACGGGTGTAATGCTTTTCACCGCCGCATCATGGCGCAGTAGCTCTTGGTGCTGCCGTTCCGCTTCGGCGGCTCGTGCGCTCTCGGCCGCATCGCCTGCGGCATCAAGTTGTGCGCGGAATTGCTCCGCTGCCTTCGGATCGTAATGATATTTCTCCTGCACATCTTTTGGCAGCTCCACGAAGAACAATTTCACGATGCCACTGGCGGTGATCACCATGAGGCCATCCGGTTCCACGCGCGAGACGGTCACGTTTTTATATTCATTGCCATTAGTCAGCTTGAAGTCGTCAGCCGACGCGATCGGCAATGCGACCGCGAACAGGAGCAGAAAGTGAAGCGCGCGTTTCATTTGTTCCTCTCGTTGATGATCTCTTCCACGCGATGCTCGAAGCACGAGCCTGGTCGCGTCTCCGGTTTATCGAAATTCTCTTTCAGGTCGGCAAACACTTTATGCGGCACGAGGTGAAGATGGACAAATAAATCCGCCTCACGACGCGCGGACGTTAGCGATCTTAAATCTTTGAGAGGTAATACGGCAGCATTTCGCGCCAGTAATTCCAATCGTGCCCGCACCAGCGGCGATCATCGAGCCAATGATTGATGCTTTTCGCGCTCAGGAGGCCGGACATCCGCATCGATTCGTGGCGGGTGTTATCCCATTCGCCGGTGCCGAGGATGATGCCCATGTGGTTGAATTTCCATGAGTCGTGCAGGTTCGGCAGATATTCGTACGGGCTGTTGAAATAAATGTTGTCGTCGTGGTAGCCGTCGAAGAAATCGCTGATGTCGAACGCGCCGCTCATGCTGATGAGATGGCTGACGGTGTCGGGATGGCGGAAGGCGATATTGGCGGCGTGATACGCGCCGAGGCTGGCGCCGCAAACGGCGACGCGATGCGCGGAAGCTTCGCGCCGGGCGAGATCGAAGACGTCGCCAACGATGACGTTCTCGTAGGCGAGGTGCGTCTTGATGCGATCGGCGGGATGGATCGATTTGTTGTAGAAACTCTCGAGATCGATCGCGTCGGGACAGTAAACGGTGACCCGGCCGCTATCGATGAAGGGCGCGACGGCGTCGATAATGCCGAAGTCCTTGTTTTGGTGGTAACGCCCGAACGAAGTTGGGAATAAAATCAGCGGCAATCCGCCGCCCCCGCCAAAGACGAGCATCTCGAAATCGCGGCTCAAATACGGCGTCCACCAACGAATGTAGCGTTCCTGCATAGAGATCGGAGATTGTTGCGAGCCGACAGTGAGCACGTTTTTGCGAGAGCTGTCCAGCCGGAGCTGTGAATCGGCGCGCGTTCAGTAGACAGCGCGCTCTTCTTCGCAGATAGCTCTGCGAAAATGCCCGAGCACACCCTCACTGGAAATATTCAGCGGCACGACGGTTTTGCATCGCGTGTGTTTCGCAACCAGCGCGATGTGCTGGTCTACCTGCCGCCGGGTTATCGGCGTTCGCCCGATCGGCGTTATCCGGTGCTCTATCTGCAGGACGGGCAAAATGTTTTCGACGCCGCGACTTCCTACGCCGGCGTCGAATGGGGCGTCGACGAAACCGCGCAGAGCCTGATCCAGCGGGGACTAATGGAGCCGCTCATCATCGTGGCGGTGGCGAACACCGGCATGCAGCGCGTTCACGAATACGCACCGACGCGCGGCGTCATCGACGGCAGCGCGAAGCGGCCGAAGCGCAGTCGCGGTCTGCTGAGAAAATATGGGAAGTTCCTCATCGAAGAACTGAAGCCGTTCATCGATCGCACTTATCGCACCCGCACCGATGCGGGCTCGACCGGGCTGGGTGGTTCCTCGCTCGGCGGTCTGGCGACGATGGCGCTCGGACTTTGGTTTCCCGATGTTTTCCGGCGGCTGGCGGTTTTGTCGCCGTCGATCTGGTGGGACGAACAGGCAATCATTCGCATGGTGGAAGAGCTCGACGAAAAATTACCGCTGCGCATTTGGCTCGATAGCGGCACGCACGAGCCGGGCTGGGAACGCGCGGCGATCCTGCGCGACGCGCTCATCGCGAAAGGCTGGGAGCTCAACAACGACCTGCAATACCTCGAAGTGGAAGGCGGCGATCACAGCGAAGACGCTTGGGCCGTGCGCATGGATCCGGTGTTGCGCTTTCTCTTTCCCGCAGTCGCGGCGAACGAAGCCGAACCGCCGCCCGTCGCGGTCACCCGCCTGGAGGTGATGTGATTTTGAAAACGACTGTAGCGGCGGTCTATGACCGCCGTGTGGGGCGCAGCCCATTCC
>JALYTV010000078.1 GCA_030854105.1 Verrucomicrobiota bacterium
CTAATAAGATTGTGAAGCCGCGAAATATACGAAACGCCAAGGCCTGGTTCGAAGTGCTGCAAACTTCGACACGGACGCAAACGGCGGTGATGCGGCTGGCGCCGGGAAAAGCGAGCGGCAGCGACAAGGAGGGACATCGCGAGAGCGATCAGGTTCTCCTCGTGCTCGCAGGTGAAGTGGTGGGCGAGATTGGAGACGACACGGTCACGCTGCGCGAGGGCGATGTGGTGATTATTCCCGCGGGCACGCCCCACCGGTTCAGCAATCGGTCGTCAGCCGACGCGCTCACCTTCAATACCTATTCGCCCCGGAGTACGCGGCGAATCAGAAAGGATGACCGAGGCGCTCTGCGCCGGATTCTTGCACTAGAGCGACTGTACCGTTTTCAGGACCGACTGAAACGGTTGATACATGTCGCGATGTTGCGCGGTGCCGCGGCGGAGCACGGGCTTGAAGTTCGCGAGGTCAGCGATGTTCACGATTTGATCGACGCTGTGCACAAACGCGCTCATGGCGTCGTTGGTCGCGAAGCGATGCGTGAGCAGCACGACGAAATGTTCGCGTCGTTGCGTGCCGGGCCGGCGCTGCATCTCCAGCAGCAGCGGATTCGTCTGCAAGGTCGAGCCCTTAAAGTTCTCGTAGATGATGACGACGTTGTAGGAATAGGTGCGCAGCTTGAGCAGCACGTCTTCTTCGTAAAGACCGAGGTGCACCTTGTAGGTCATGTCGATCAACTGCGGCACGACGATCTTCTGGTATTGCTGATGGTCGACGCAGACGAGGGCGGTGTTATCGCCGATGTCGAACGTGGCGGAATCTTGCTCGTGTTCCATGGCTTAGCGGAAGGCGTTGGTGGGCATGTCGAGGCGCAATCCAGAATCGAGATCGCTATCCACCCCGCGCGCTTTCTGCACGAGGTCGATGCCGCGGGTCACGCGACCTTTGCGCGTGGCATAAAGACGCGCGGTTTCCTCCGTAATGTTGTCGCTCTCGTAGGCGTTCAGAATCGATTGGTCGAACGTCAACCAGCCCAGTTGCGAGCTGGCTTCGATGATTTCGTAGAAGCTGCGATGCTCGCCTTCGCCCAGCGCGATCGTCTCTTTGGTGCGCAGATTGTTGCCAAGAATTTCCGTGAGCAGCTGACGCCCACCGCCGACTTTCGGAGCCAGCCGCTGACTCACCACGTAACGCAGCACATCGGACAGTCTGATGCGTAATTGCTGCTCTTCGCCGAGCGAGAACAAGCCGAGAATGCGGTTGATGGATTGGCCGGCATCGACGGTGTGCAGCGTGCTGAGAACCAGGTGGCCGGTCTCCGCCGCCATCAACGCCACTTCGACGGTGGCGCGATCGCGCATTTCGCCGACGAGAATGACTTTCGGCGCCTGCCGCAAGGCCGCGCGCAAGCCATTCGGATAGTTGTTAAAATCCTGCCCGAGCTCGCGCTGGTTGAAAGTCGCTTTGCGCGTCGGATGCACGAATTCGATCGGGTCTTCCAGCGTTACGATGTGCACGGGCTGTGTCTCGTTAATTTCGTTGAGCAAGGCGGCGAGCGTGGTCGTTTTGCCGCTGCCGGTGGCGCCGGTGACGAGGACGAGCCCGGTTTTTTCCTTGGCGATTTCGCGGAAGATTTCCGGCAGAGCGAGCTTATCCAGCGATGGAATGTTTCCTTCCAAACGGCGCAAGACGATGGAGAAATGGCTGCGCTGACGAAAAATATTTACACGGAAGCGGGCTTCATCGGAAAGGGAGTAACTGCAATCGCACGAGCCGCCGCTGAGGTAGTCATACATCAACCGCTCATTACCCTGCATGAGACAGAGGGCGATTTGTTCCGTCTGGTAGGGCGTCAGTGCGTCGATCGGAGGATCGACGAAGACCGGCTTCAACTCACCGAAATCTTCGACCTGGAGCGGGTGACCGACAGAAAAATTGAGGTCGGAGATGCCGTCATACGTCTTCAGCATCGCCGAGAGGATTTTGTCGAGATCGGGCAGCCTCATTCGTCCATCCATTCTTCCGCGGGCGGTTTTTTGAGGAACGGGCGGAATTTCTTTTTGTCGCTTGCCTTGTCATACGCTTCTTCGGGCGAAATGCGCGCGTTGCGCAGATGATCCATGATCGCGTCGTCTAACGGCTGGTTGCCTTTCTTTTTGCCGACCTGAATCATGCCCGGGATTTGGTGCGTCTTGGCTTCGCGCACGAGATTGGCGATCGCCATGTCGACGACCAGAATCTCAAGGGCCGCGACGCGTCCCGGTTTGTCGATGCGTTTGAAAAGATTTTGCGCCACCACGCCTTTGAGCGATTCCGCCAGCGTCGCGCGAATCTGGTTTTGCTGATTGGTGGGGAAAACGTCGATGATACGGTCGACCGCTTTCGCCGCGCTGGAGGTGTGCAGCGTTCCGAAAACCAAGTGACCGGTGGCGGCGGCCGTGAGCGCGAGTTCGATCGTCTCCAGGTCGCGCATTTCGCCGACGAGCAGAATATCCGGGTCTTCGCGCAAGGCGCCGCGCAACGCCGACGCGAACGAGCGTGTATGCACGCCGACCTCGCGATGCTGCACGAGGCAATTCTGGCTGCGGTGCACAAATTCGATCGGATCTTCCACCGTGATGACGTGATCGTGCCGGTGCAGATTCGCGTAATCCATCATCGCCGCGAGCGTGGTCGACTTGCCCGAGCCGGTCGGCCCGGTGACGAGCACGAGTCCCTTTTTCAACATCGGGAATTGCTTGAGCACGGGCGGCAAGCCGAGGTCCTCCACGGTCATTACGTTGGAGGGAATGAGGCGGAAGACGGCCGAGATGCCGTATTTTTGCTGGAAGAAATTGGCGCGATAACGCGCAACGCCTGGCACTTCGTAGCCGAAATCGATGTCGAGCGTTTCTTCGAAAAGCTTGATTTTGCCTTCCGGCGCAATCTCGTAAACCATCGCCTTGAGCTCGTCGTTTTTGAGCGGCGGATAGTCCACGCGCACGAGCTCGCCGTTGATGCGGAGCATCGGCGGATTATTCGTCGAGAGGTGAAGGTCGGAAGCTTTTTGCTCCGACATCAGTTTAAAAAAGGAGTCAATGCGAGCCATGCGGGTCCCGCCCTTGACGTAGCTAAATTGATGCCAGAGCCGGAAACGTTTCCAGACGGGCGCGGCAGAACGCGGCGGCTAACGCATCGGACGGCGGGCGGCTTCGAGGGTGGAGCGCACCTGCTCGAGTAATTTCTCGCGCGTGTAGGGCTTCGGAATAAAGCCGCGCAAGCCCTGCGCCAGCATGGCGCCGATCTTGTTTTGCTCGGCGAAACCACTGCTCAGGACAACGTTCACGCTTGGGTTGAGCACTTTCAGCTCTTCGAAAACGGCGTCGCCATCCATCACCGGCAGGAAGAAATCCAGAATAACCAGCCCGATCTGCCGGTTGATCTGCTGATAAATTTTCAGCGCCTCGAAGCCGTCGCGCGCAACGATCACCTTGTAGCCTTCCTCGGCCAGCATCTCGGAGGCGAGCTCGGCAATCTCCGGCTCGTCGTCGATCAAGAGAATGTATTCGCGATTGCCCGAAGGATTTTTGACTTTGATCTCGGGCGGAATTTCGGAACTAACGGGTTCTGGCGCTTTTTCGGTCTCCTTACCTTTGGCCGCACCTGCCTTTTCCGAGCTGGGAGCCGGCATCACGGCGATGCCTGGCACCGGGATGCCGGTGGCGGCGGCGGTTCTCGCCGCGGTGCCCTGCATGATATTGGCGGTGACGCGGTCGAAGAGCGCCTGCGCGGTGCGCGTGGCCGCTTCGACGCGCTCGGTCAGCGTCTCGATGTAACCGTGTTCGCCTTTATGGCGCTGCACCAAGTCGGTATAACGCGCGACCTGCTGCAGCTGGGAATTGAGCTCGGTGGACGTGGCCGCGATCCACTTCAATTCGTCCTGATCCAGCATAAGCCGCTATGTCTTGTCGGTATCCTGTGCGCACGCCCATAAGACGCAACCGACGACTGCGAAAAAGGCGATACCAAAGGAGACAGCGGTGAACATAGGTGAAATTGGTGCTCCGTCTTTTGCCTGTTCCGTCGCACAGCGTCAACGCATTTCTCCCAAAACTCCGCTACTTCGCGAGGGCGTGCTTGAGTTCGTTGCGGGCCGACTCCACTTCCTTCGGTTTGCTGCCCGCAATCAGGATCGCGCGCAGCTTGTCGCCCTGGTAATAGCGCGCGGTGAATTTCTTTTTGGCGTGCGTTCCCGTCAGCGCGACCCGCGTCGCCGGCACCGTGAAATCGCCGATAAAATCGAAACGCAGATCGAGCATTTCCGTCGAGAAATACGGCAACTGCTCGTAGCGAATGCGCTTCTTGCCGGTCATATTCGCTCCCGCGACGAGGCCTTGCTCGCGCGCGTTTTCCCAGTGCGTCTGCCGTCGCATTCCGCCCATCAAACGATCGGGATAAAACGCGAGATCGCCGATGGCGAAAATGCCTTTTTCTTCCGTCTCGAGCGTGTCGCCTACCGGCGAACCGTGCGGGCCGGAAAGGGGCGTGTTGCGCACGAGGTCGAGGTTCGGCTCCGCCCCGCAAGCGACCACGGCGAGGCCGGCTTGCACGCGATTGCCGCTCTTCGTCTGGATATTGCGCAGGATCGTTTTGCCTTCGAAACCGTTCAGACTTTCCCCCATCAGGAGATTCACGCCGTTCTTGGCGAAGTAGCCCGTCAGCCATGCCGCCGTGTCGGGATCGAGATAACGATTCAGCAAATTCGCGTGCCGATGCATGATCGCGACCTTCAATTTCAGTTGGCGCAGACTGGCGGCTGTTTCGCACGCCAGCAAGCCGCCGCCGATCACCATCACCGTTTTCTCCAGGCCCGCCATCTCCCGCAAGGCGAAAGCATCGCGCACCGTCCGCAGATAAATAACATTGCCGAGTCCTGTGCCAGCCACCGGCGGACGAACGGGCCGGCTGCCCATGGCGAGGCAGGCTTTGTTGAACTCGATGCACTCGCCATTGCCGAGCACGGCGAAACGGCGATCGATGTTCAGTTGCGTGACGATGGTGTCAAAACGCGCCTCGATTTTGTGCGCGCGATACCAGGACTCGTCGACGTGCGCGAGTTTCTTCGCTTGCGGATTTTTTTCGCGCAGGAACGCTTTGGAAAGCAGCCAGCGTTTGTAGGGTGGGGTTGCTTCGCCGCCGACCAGCGTCACCGATCCGCGCTTATCATACTTTCGCACCGCTTCGCACGCACTGGCTCCGCCGATCCCGGCTCCGATGACGAGGTAATCACGCTGAATCATTTAAGAGCGCGACGATAGGAGAACGCCCGCGCCGCTGGCGAGGTAAAAATTTAGCCACGCGAAAACGACCGGATCATAGCCGACGCGATTAGGGCGCGAATGCGTCGGTTTTTAGGCGAGCACGCCGACGAAAAATCCCCGATACCGAGGGCAACATGTGAAGTAGCGCTACTTCTTCGGCGGCCTGGAAACATGACCGGCCACGCCGTGCCATTGGCCATCGATACGCGCGAGCGTGTCGGTAAACGCCACCTCCGTCTCATACGGCTTGCCGTTGATGGCGCCCTTCACCTTCGTCCACCTGGTCACGACCGCGGTATCGCCGTAGATGCGCACTTTCATGTCGCGATTCTCGAAAATCTCATACTTCACCGACCCGCTCGCCATCTCCTGCAAGTCATCCGCGCGGGTACTGATCTCGCCGTTGCTGTTCGTCAGCGTGAAATCTTCGACCACATATTTTTTCAAAAAACCCGCGTCGCCGTGGAAATAAGCGGCGCACCATTGGCGCTCAAAATCCAGAACCTTTTCCTCTTCTGAGGCCGCGCGCACGGTCGCGAGACAGCATGTTGTCAGTAATACGCTCAGTAAAAAAGCAGCACTTCGCTTCATTGTTCTGTCTCCTCGATTTTCTGCCAAACGACGTCTTCGTTATTGCGGCGATCAATCACGCTATCGATTCTTCCCTGCGCGTTCGCGTGAAAAAGGATGCGCTCCTCGACGCCTTTGCGAAAGAAAATGTCTTCGGCTTCCGGAAAGAGCTGGATCTTTTCCCTGTCGTCCGCTCCAGGAAAAGGTCGCTGTGCTCGAGCGTCACCATCGTTTTTCTCTTCGGCCCGAGCGAGTAAGTGCCGGCAAAGCTCGGTAATTTCTGTGCCGCCATTTTCCCGACCGCGGGATCTTCGTAATAGCGCATGGTCTGGGAGGCGACAATTCGCCACTCGCCATCGCGAAGGAGCCGCCATGATAACGCGCGTGCAGTTCCTGCCCGAAAACCGTTTCGGTTTCCTCCGTGTCGTAGCTCAGCACTGCCGCGTCCGTCGTGATGCGACTCTCCGGCTTGGTCACTTTGATCGTGCCCGCGTAGCCCTTGGGCAGCGGCTCGAGGTCGGCGATCAATTTCGTTTTGTCGAGGTTGCGGCCTTTCTCGTCGTGAAAGATGCAATCGTCCGCATAATATTTTTGCCACGGCGCCTTGTTTCCCGTCGCCACCGCATCAAAGAGTTCCTGCGTTCGCCGCACTAATTCCGCTTACGTGATCGCGCTGTCTGACGCACGACTGCGCGTTACCACGGCGAGGCTGAGAACGATCGCACAGAATAACTTCGAGGCGTTGGTGCTCATGCGGGCAGCCTAACGCGCGCGCCGCGTCTCGTTCCAGCAGAAGGCTGGTTAAGTATTCGCCTTCAGCATTGCGGTCGCGAGCTTGAGCGCTTCCTCGTTTTTGCCGCCGAGCATGCGCGCGATTTCTTCGCGGCGCGATTTGCCGGCCACTTCCTGCAATTGCGAGAAAGTGCGGCCTTCGCGAAATTCCTTTGTGACCACGAAATGCGCATCCGCCGCCGCCGCGACCTGCGGCAAATGCGTGATGCAGAGCACCTGATGCTCGCGCCCGAGCTCGCGCATGCGCGAGCCGACTGCGTGCGCGATTTCGCCGCCGACGTTGGCGTCAATCTCGTCGAACACGAGCAACGGCACCGCGTCTTGCGCGGCTAGTGCGGACTTGATCGCGAGCATCAAACGCGAAATCTCGCCGCTCGATGCGATCGCGCGCAGCGGTTTCATCGGCTCACCGGGGTTCGGCGAAAACAAAAGCTCCACTGCGTCCAAGCCCGATGATCGTGCTGTCTGTGATTCGCCCAGCGTCGCTTCGAACTGCGATTGCTTGAAACCGAGATCGCGCAGATTGCGACGCACCGTTTCGGAAAGCTTCGGCGCCGCTTTGGTGCGCAGCTTGCGCAGCTCGCCGCCCGCTTTCGCCAATTGCGCGCGCTGTTGGCAGATCGCGTCGGCTAATTTTTGCAGCTCTTCGTCGCGGCCTTCGATTTTGCGCATTCGTTCCGCCGCGCGCTCGCCGAACGCGATCACCTCCGCGATCGAGCCGCCGTATTTGCGCTTTATCGTTTCGAAAAGCGAAACGCGCTGTTCCAGCGACGAAAGCTGCTCGGGATCGAGATCGAGCTTCTCCGCGTAGCGACCGAGATCGCGCGCGATTTCGCCGAGCGCCACGATCGCCGTTTCGTGCGAAGTCGCAGCACTCGCCATCGCCGGATCGAGTTTTTCCAATTCGCGCAGCAGGCGTTGCGTCTCGCCGAGTTGCGTCAACACCGCGTCATCGGCCTCGGCCAGTTTGGTCGAAACGCCGGATGCGAGTTCGACCAAACGCTTGCCGTTACTCGCCAGACGGTAGCGCGCTTCGATCTGCGTTTCTTCATCGATCGATAAATTAGCCGACGCGATTTCGGTCGTTTGGTGTCGCAGCAGATCGAGCTCCTGCGCGCGCGCGCCTTCGGCGGTATCGAGCGCGGCATGTTCCTCCTCGAGTTTGCGCAGCGCGCGAAAAAGCGCGGAGAATTTTTCGCGCGCTGCGCCCGCATTCGCAAAGGCGTCGAGCAAATCGAGCTGCCGCTCCGGCGAAAGCAGCGACTGATGATCGTGCGGGCCGTGCAAGTCGACGAGCGCGTCGCCTAATTCCTTCAAATTCGCCAGCGTCGTCGGCGAACCGTTGATGAACTGCCGATTCGCGCCGCTGGTCGACAAACTGCGTTTGATAATGAGATCGCCTTCCGCTGGTTCGATGCCGGCTTCGACCAAGCGTGCGTTGAGCGTTTTGAAATCGTCGCCGCTAAATATCGCTTCCACCGTGCACGTCTCCGCGCCGGTGCGAATGAGCGATTTATCCGCGCGCTCGCCGAGCAACAACTGCAGCGCACCGATGATGATCGATTTGCCCGCGCCGGTTTCGCCGGTGATGGCGGTGAAGCCGGGGGCGAGTGGCCATTCCAAATCTTCGACCAGCGCGAGATTCTTGATGCGCAGGAGATGGAGAAGCATTGGTTGAGAGTTGAAAGTGGAGCGATGAGAGTGCGGCGCCAGTTTTGAACACTCAGCAATCAACTCTCAACTCTCAACTTCGTCTCACTTTCCTCGGCACCGGCACTTCGCAGGGCGTGCCCATGATCGGCTGCGATTGCGATGTTTGTAGCTCGACCGATGCGCGTGACAAACGGCTGCGCTCTTCCGTTTACATCGAGACGCCGGAGACCGCTTTCGTCATCGATACCGGCACCGATTTTCGCACGCAGGCGCTGCGCGAAAATATTCGGCGCGTCGACGCCGTTGTCTTCACGCATTCGCACACCGATCACATCATGGGCTTCGATGATTTGCGGAGATTTTCCTGGGAGCGCGGCTCGATGCCGGTCTATGCCTCGGCGGAAACGATGGCCGATCTGGAGCGCGTTTATCTCTTCGCTTTTCAGGCGCTCAATCCGTTTCCCGGATATTTGAAACCGGAGCCGCACATTATTTGCGGGCCGTTTCGGCTGGGCGAAACCACGCTCACGCCGCTGCCGGTGCCGCACGGGAATAGCGAAGTGAACGGTTATCTGCTCGAGTGCGACGGCCGCAAGCTCGTCGCCTATTTGAGCGATTGCAGCAGCGTGCCGGTGGCGATCGTGCGCAAAATCGAAGGCGTGGAATATTTGATCATCGACGCCTTGCGCGAGAAACCGCATCCGACGCATTTGAGCGTGGCGCAGGCGAGAGAGGTTGCCGCGCGCGTGCGGCCGCGCACGACGTACTTCACGCACATCGCGCACGAGTTGCCGGCGGCGTTTGAAACGACGCTGCCGCCCGATGTGCGCCTCGCTTACGACGGTTTGCAGTTGGAATGCAAATGAGCGCGCGCTGTCTGTGGTTCGCTCTCGTTTTTATCGTGCCGCTCTGGCAGAGCGCGTCGGCTGACGACGGATTGCCGCCGCGCACGATCGTCGTTTACAACAGTCGCAGCTCGGAATCGGTCGCGCTCGCAAAATTCTACGCGCAAAAACGCGGCATACCGCGCGATCACCTGGTCGCGCTGCAATGCTCGACGGAGGAGGAAATTTCGCGCGCGCAATACGACGAGACCATTGCCGAGCCGTTACGCGCGGCGATGCAGAAGCGCGGCTGGTGGAAAGTGCACGAAGCGGAAGATGGCTCGCGCCGCATCGAGTCCAGCACGGTCAACTTCGTCGCATTGATCAAAGGGATTCCGCTCAAGGTGAAGCCGGAGCCGAGCCCGATCCCGGGCGATAAACCCGGCGCGGGCCCGATCATGGATCGCAACGAAGCGTCGGTCGACAGCGAGATCGCCGCGCTCGGCTTTTTCGAAAAGCAAATTTCCGGTCCGCTCACCAATCCGTATTTCCAGAGTTACACCGCGCTGGCGAATTACCACGACGCGCCGGTGCTCGCGGTCTCGCGGCTTGACGCGCCCAGTGCCGCGAACGTGCGCCGGATGATAACCGACGCGATCGATGCGGAGAAAACTGGTTTGTGGGGACGCGCCTACGTGGATGGCGCGAATAACACCAGCGGCGGTCTGGCGGAGGGCGATGTCTGGATGCGCGCGATCGTCGACGAGTTGCACAAAGTCGGCGTGCCGGTCGTTTACGAAAACACGCCGGCGATTTTTCCCACCGGTTATCCGATGAGCGATTGCGCGCTCTATTACGGCTGGTACGCGGGCAACATTGCCGGGCCGTTCAACGATCACGATTTCAAGTTCGTGCCCGGCGCCGTCGCCATGCACATCCACTCGTATAGCGCGGCGACCATTCGCGATGTGAACGCCGGCTGGGCCGGGCCGCTCATCGCGCGTGGCGCGGCGGCGACGGTGGGCAACGTTTACGAGCCGTATCTGCAACTCACCGCGCATTTCGACATCATTAACGACCGGCTGCTGCACGGTTTCACCTGGGCCGAGAGCGTGCTGATGTCGTCCCGCGGCCTGTCGTGGATGGGCATTGCGTTAGGCGACCCGCTCTATCGTCCTTATCTGAATTGGACGCAGCTCGACGCCAGGAACGCGAAGAACGATTGGCGCGCGTATCACGAGCTCGCGGTGAAAAATGCCGCAGCGCCGCCAGATGATTTTGAGAAACAGGCGCGCGCGCTGGCGGCGCGTACCAGTAACGGCTTTATCTTCGAAGACCTGGGCGGCCGCGCTTATCTCGCCGGCAAATACGACGTCGCCGCCAATTATTTTCTGCAAGCCCGCGGAGATTACAGCAAGCGCGATGACATCATTCGCGGCGTGCTGGAGGAATGCGATGCCGACGTGAAAGCGGGCAATCCGAAGCGCGCACTCGATCTGGTGCGCATGGTCCTGCGCATTTTGCCGGATACACCAGCCGCGCCGTTGCTGCGAAAAATCGAAGGCGATCTCGCGCCGAAACCGCCGACGCCGCGCGCGACGCCATCGCGCTGATCCCTGTAGCGGCGCTCTATGAGCGCCGATTCCCTTAATTCGGCGGTCGCAGAC
>JALYTV010000079.1 GCA_030854105.1 Verrucomicrobiota bacterium
TGGATTGCGATCTGGAACTGCCCGTCGCCGTCGACGAATTGCGCATCGCGCCCGATTTCCCGCGACTGATCGAGGCGTTGGAGAAATGCGAATTCAAATCCTTGTTGCAGGAAGTGCGCGATGAAGCAGGTCGGCTACCATCCCAGCGCCAGGGCGAACTCGCGCTTTGAGCGGCGGAAGACGCGAATTGTCAAAGCGCATACTTCGCGTCATTCTACGCCGCGATGCCGCGCTACCGGATCAATAGCCCGAAGGTCATTCACCAAATTTTCGACACCGAAGTGGTGGTCGTAAACTTGGAGAGCGGCAGCTACTACAGCGTGGAAGGCAGCGGGATCGAACTCTGGCGCTTGCTCAGCGAAGGATGCGCCAGCGAGGAAATCATCGCGGCCGTCGCGAAAAACGACGCGAGTGCCGCACCAAGCGTCGCCTCATTTCTGCGCGAATCCGAAAGCGAAGATTTGATCGTGGTGGAAGCAGAGTCGCCCACTGCTCCCACGAAGCCGCGGGCGACGGTCGTATCTGACTTTGCAGCGTCGCCGCCGCGCCTGCGGAAATTTACCGACATGCGCGACCTGTTATTGCTTGATCCAATTCACGAATTGGATGCGGCTGGCTGGCCGCAGCGAGGACAAGCTACCGGTTCGGCGTGATCGGCACGGAGAAAGCGCGCGCGTTTTTCGAGCAGGCGGCGCAACGCTTCGCCGAGCGCGACGCGCAGACGTCGGTTTACTCCATCGGCGGCGGCAATGTTCGCATCAGAGCGACGAGCGGATTCGATTTCGTGCATCGCGCGCTCGCCTACTTGCGGTGCGACAAACCCACACCCGTGGATTTAGAAATTTTTGCCTGGCACAACGCCGCCGGCGGAACAGAAATGCCGTCGCCACCGTGGAGCACGGACGACTACGGGCCGCGAGGTGAAATCGCGGGTTGCAACGACGCGCGTTTTGCAACGGCCTTCGACCACGCCGGCAGCAGTCTCAGCATGTTCGATCGCGCGACGCGCCGCGCGATTTTCTGGACGCGGGATACGAGCGCGCTGCCGCAAGCCGATTACGGCGCCCCGCTGAAAACGATTCTGCATTGGTGGGCGGAATCGATCGATCGCGTTTTTCTCCATGGCGGCGGCGTTGGCAACGAGCGCGGCGCGGTGCTCCTGGCGGGCACGGGCGGCAGTGGAAAATCAACCAGCGCGCTCTATAGCGCCGCGAGCGGATTGCATTATCTCGGCGACGATTATTGCATGGTCGACTTGGAACAGCCGCCCGCGCTTTACAGTTGCTACGGCACCGGAAAACTCGCTGAGCAGGCAGACCTGGAATTCAAGAACTGCGCGCCGGCCGAGGAAGCGAAGGCGCTGTTTTACGTGAACGAAAATCCCGCGATGAAAATGAGCGCCGCCCTGCCGTTGCTCGCGATTTTCGTACCGCAAATCGAGCGCACGGCGACGAGGACCACGATCGTGCCGACGACGCCGAGCGAAGCCTTGAAGGCGCTGGCACCCAGCACGATCTCGCAACTTCCCGGCGCAGGCGCCGCGACTTTTCAGAGACTGGCCAAGCTCGTTCGCATGGTTCCCTCCTATCGACTCCTGCTCGCGCGCGATGTCGATGCTATTGGCGACACGATCCGCGCCTTCCTCGAGCAACGTGCGGCATGAATTCGTCGTCGCTCAGCATCATCATTCCGTCGTTCAATGGCGCAGTTTTTTTGGCGTCGCTGTTGCCGAAAGTGCGAAGCGCTTTGCCCGCGGCAGAAATTATCGTGGTCGATGACGGCTCCATTGACACCACTGCCGCCGTCACAAAATCGTCAGCCGACGCGATCATCTATCTGCAGCAGCCGCGCTGCGGACCGTCCGCCGCGCGCAATTATGGATTACAAAAGGCTTCGTCGCCGATGATCGCGTTTCTCGATATCGATGACGAGTGGACGGGTGCCCATCCGACGCGTGCGATGGCGAAAATACAGCAGAATGATTGGGAGATCGTGCTTGGTCGCACCCAGTGTTTCATCAAAGGCGCTGACGAAACTTTCGCCGCTTACGCGGAACCGTTTCACACTTTCCTTCTTGGTAGCGCGGTCATGCGGCGAGACATCTTCGAACGCATCGGCGGCTTCGACGAATCGCTCGGTTACGGCGAAGACCTTGATTGGTTCCTGCGCGCGCGCGAAGCCGGCGTGCGCATGGCGTTGCTGGACGAGACGGTGCTGCATTACCGCCTGCACCAACAAAACCTGATCGTGAACCCCGGCGCAGCGACGCGCGGGATGCTGCATGCGCTCCACCTCTCCATCGCGCGCCGGAAAAACAGCAGCGACGTTTTCTGCGACCTTCCCCTGCTCTCATGAGGCCGCTCATCAGCGTCATCGTTCCCGTCTTCAACGGCGAACGGTTCATAGCCGACGCGATCGACAGCATCGTGGGACAGGATTATGCGCCAATCGAAATCCTGGTAATCGACGACGGATCGACCGATCGCACCGCTGACATTGCGCGAGCGAACCCGCTCGTGATTTATCACCGGCAGGAACGCCAGGGCCCGGGCGCGGCGCGCAATCTCGGCGTGGAACTCGCGCGCGGCGACCTGCTCGCATTCCTCGACGCCGACGACCTGTGGTTGCCCGGAAAACTTTCGCGACAACACGAAGTGCTGGAGCGCGAAAAATGCGACGCGGTGTTCACCCACGCCGTTCAGTTTCGCGATGAGGAAAACGCGGACAGTGCGCCGCGCGTCGGATATTTGCCCGGCACCATGCTCATTCGTCGCGAAGCGTTTGAGCGCATCGGCAAATTTGCGACCGATCGCGCGACGCGCGAGGCCTTCGACTGGCAGGTGCGCGCGGTGAACGCTGGGCTGCGTTTCGAAGTTTTACCGCAGGTCTTTTATCGACGGCGCCTGCATGGCGGGAATCGCGGGATGGTGGAGCCGAACTGGGCTAGCTATCTGCAAGTGCTGAAAACTTCGATTGATCATCGCCGCGCGCAGGACGAATGAAAATTCAGCGATTGAGCGCGGACGAGCAGCGTCTGCTGCTGAATTGCGCGCGCCAGCGAATGCCGGAGGACTTGATCGCGCAGACGCGAAAAGCACTGGCAGAGTCGATCGCTTGGGACCACGTGATCGCCACGGCCTGGCGACACGGTGTCGCGCCTCTCCTGCAGCGCCATCTGGCGTCGCACGCGCTGCAGGATCTGGTGCCGGACGAAGCGAAGCATTCCCTGCGCGAATGCTATGTGCGCGCGGCGTTTCGCAGCCAAACGCATCTCGCGGCGATCGACGAATTGCAGCGCGCCTTCGCTCGCGCGGAGGTGCCGCTGATTTTGCTAAAAGGAGCCGCACTCGTTTTAACAACTTATCTCGATCCCGCACTGCGGCCGTTTGCGGATACCGATCTGCTGATTCGCGAAGATCAGATCGGGCCGGCTAAGATCGCGCTGGCTGACTGCGGATACTCGCTGGCGCCAGAGCTTCTCTCCGAAAAACTATCGCGCCGCTTTCACGTCAACCTACCCTTCATCAAACGCGGCGACCGGCCGGTGCATGTGGAATTGCATTGGCAGCTCACCGATCGCTTCAGTGCCTACGCTTTCACCAACGATGCGATTTGGGCGCGCGCGACGCGTGTGGCCACGGAACAAAGTGCGCTTGTGCTGGAAGTTCACGACGCGATTCTCTACCTTGCCGCGCACGTGGATAAGCACGGCTACAGCAATCAGGCGCTGGCCCAGGCCCCGGACGCGACGCCGTGGGTGCTCGACGAGCTGAGCGCGAATCGGCTGATCTGGTTTACCGATCTGCACGAATTGATTACAGCCAGCGCGATCAACTGGACGATCATCGAAGAGCGCTCGCGCCCGCGCGAATTGCGCGCGGCTATCAGCGCGACGTTTCGATTGCTACGGGAATTGCTTGGCACCGAGGGAATACCCGACACGCTCATAGCAGCGACGCCGGCGCGACTGTCGAAGCGATGGCTCACGCGAAACTGGCAAAGCGCGGACGAACGTCGCCGCGCATTTCTCCATCGTCACGTTCTCGCCACGCGCAAAGGCTTTGAGTTGCGCCTGGTGCGTCTCGCCGATCTCTGGAGTTTCATTTTTCCGCGCGGTGAAATTTCAATCGCACACACCGTGAAAGCGCTCGGACTCTGCGCGCGTCTTTCCTTCGCGTTGTGCGCCGCTCGGCTGGGCCGTTTTCTCCATTCGCGCGCATGAAAAAGTGGAGCAAACAGATCGGCGGCGCGGCGATTTTCGTCGTCGCCATTCTCGTTTACCTGAACTCGCTCGGCGGCGCGTTTATCTCCGACGATCACCCGCTCATTCTCAATCATCCGTACACGAAGCACCTTCGCGATTTTCCTGCGATCTTTACTGCGGGCCATTACGCCGGGAACGGCAGCTACCGACCGCTCACGACGTCTTCGTTCGCGCTCAATTACCAGCTCAGCGGCGCAAATCCGGCCAGCTATCACCTCGTTAACATTCTCCTGCACGCGACTGTCAGCTTGCTTGTTTATCTGCTTTGTCTGCGCCTTTTTCGCGCGCTGAGTGTGTCGCTTGTCGCCGGGTTTCTTTTCGCAGTGCACCCGATTCATACGGAAGCGGTCGCGTGGATCAGCGGGCGCGCGGAATTGCTGGCGGCGCTGTTCTCACTCGCGGCCTGGCTATTTTATCTGCACGGGACTGCGTCGGAAACGCGAAGGCGCGGCGCGTTCATCGCGTCGCTTGTTCTCTTTTTCGGCGCACTCCTTTCCAAAGAAAATGCGCTCATGCTGCCGCTGGTGATGGCGGCGGCGGATATTTTTCGCGCCCGACGCGATGGCGACCGGCTGCTGATGCTGCCTTGGCTAAAACGCTACCTGCCCTTCGCTGGCGTGATCGTGTTCTATCTGCTCTTTCGCCACGCGCTTTATGCGCGACCGCTCCTGCCGGGCGGCGGCCAGGTCGCGTTCTACGATAATCCGCTGGCGGCGGCTCCGCTCGGCGCGCGCCTTCCCACCGCGCTCAAAATTCTCGGCGAATATTTCCGGCTCCTGGTTTGGCCGCGCCACCTCAGCGCCGATTATTCCTTCAACGCGATTCCCGTCGTGCACACGCTGGCCGATGCGCAGGTCGAGTTCGCGCTCGCGCTCATCGCGATTCTGCTTCTCGTGAGCGCAATTTCATTCCTGCGTCGCGGCAATCTCTGGCTGCCCATCGCGTTCGCTGTCATCACCATCGCGCCGACCGCGAATCTTTTTTTTCCGATCGGGACGATCAAGGCAGAGCGTTTGCTTTATCTGCCGTCGATTGGGTTTTGCATAGCCGTCGCGCTCATTTTTCGATGGTTGTATGCGCAACTGCGGGTTCCGGCAGGCCGCGTGGTGCTCATCGGCGTCGTCGTGCTTTCGCTCATGATTCTCTCGGTGCGGGCGATGCAACGAAATCTCGTTTGGCAATCTGAGCGCACGCTTTGGGCGGCGACGGCGAAGACCGTGCCCGAGAATTTCCGCGCCCAAATGCTGCTGGCGGCGGAAGCGTTGCGCACCGGCGACTACGCGACGGCGCTGGATGCCAGCCGACGCGCTCATGCGATCGACCCTTCGTCGCACGCCGCCGCCCTCAACTATGGCGTTGCCCTCGTGCAAGCCGGCGAGGTTGCCGAAGCCATGCAATTCTACGAACGCGAAATCGCGCAGCATCCCGAGCGCGCCGATCTGCATCAAAACCTTGGCCTGGCCTACGTCGCTCGGGGCGATGTGATCTCGGCGGCGGAGGAGTTTCGCACCGCGCTCAAGTTGAATCCGCGGAGTGCGGTCGCGTATCTCAATCTCGGGCTGGCCTCGTCGCGCATGGGCGAAACGGAAAATGCGCTGCAAAACTACCGGCGCGCGACTGAAGTGAAGCCCGATTACGCCGAGGCGTGGAATGCTCTCGGCGCGCTGGCACTGAAGCTCGGCCGGAGAGAGGAAGCGCGCGTCGCTCTCACGCGTGCGCTCGCGCTGCGTCCTGATTATCACGATGCCCGCTTCAACCTCGATCTGCTCAATAACCCGTGATGGTCATTTCATTTCGCGAGATCTCCCGGGCCGCGTGTGGCAGCGAGAACCTCGGAATCTTTTTGCTTGGCGGGTTTTCTGCTTTTCCGTATAAAGGGTCTCGCAGCTTATGAAGTTTACGTCTTTCATCGCCCTCGGCGTTTGCGCACTCCTCGTCCTAGCCGCCGCTTCGGCCAGCGCCGCGCCCCTCCAGAACGGCGGCTTCGAGACCGGTTCGTTTTCTCCTTGGACGACGGCCGGCGTCGATACCGTCACCGGAACGAGCAACAGCGTCGCGCCGGTAGAAGGAAGTTTCCAGGCGGTGATTGATACGCCGCACTCCGGCACGGCTACGCAAGCCCAGCTCGAGTCCTTTCTCGGCCTCGCCTCCGGGACGACAAGTGTTTACAACAGCGCCGGGGGCCAGGGTGGCGGAAGTGCGTTCGGCCAGACCTTCGATGTCACCTCCGGTCAGATCATCACCTTCCAATGGGACTTCCTTCCGAACGGCAACGACACCAACTCTGGGCAGAACGACACCGCTTTTTTTACGCTGCATTTGGCCAGCGACACCTCGTCGAGCGTTATTTTCACCCTGAGTTCCACCGCGACCTCTGGCGGCAACCCGACCGGCTACCAAACCTATTTGAGTTCACCGCTCGCGGCGGGAACTTACTTCCTCGGTTTCGCGCTCAATGACCAGAAAACGCCGGTTGGCGCCTACAATGCACAGCGCCCGACTTTGCTGATCGATAACGTGTCGGCGATTCCCGAGCCGAGCACGTTCGCGTTGCTGGCGCTCGGCGGCGTCGCCGGAGCAGCCAGCCTGCTGCGCAGACGCAAAGCCAGCTAGCCTTCGCGTTTCCGCGCAATGGCCCGTCGCGCGATCTCGATCATTTCCGCGTTCCCGCGCGTGCGCGTCTCTTCGCGGTAAGTGATGTTCGCGCCATGCAGGCGCTTTTCTACCAAAGTCTCCGCCATCATTTCCCAGCGCAGCCCGGCGTCGCGCGCGCGCGCCAGCCAATCGGTGTCGTCCGCCTGCTGCATCCGCTCATCGAAATAACCGACGTGATCGAAAGCACGTCGTCGCGCCACCAGCGTCTCGGTCAGCCAGCCGGGTAAATCACAGCCGACACGATCCGCCGGCAGACCTGCTGGCGCTGCTTCCAATTCGCCGTCGAGAAAACAGCGGACGTGCGCGACACAAAAATCGAGCTCAGAGCTTTCCGCGAATCGTGTCGCCTGTAAGCGAAGCTTATCCGGCGACCACAAATCGTCGTGAGAGGCGAACGCAAGCAGTTCGCCGCGCGCGGCGCGAATGCCAGCGTTGCGCGCAGCCGCGATGGACAACCCCGGGTCGTTCCGAAAAATTTGCACCGCAGGAAACGATGCCGCGATCTCAGAGCTGGCGTCAGCCGACCCGTTGTCGAAAACAAGAATCTCCAGCGGCGGATGCTCCTGCGCGGTCACGCTCTGGAGCGACTCCGCCAGGTAGGCGGCTCCGTTCTTGACCGGCAAAATCACGCTCACGCTCGGCAGTTCCTTCTGCATCGCTTCCAGCCTACCTTTCCGCGGCGGCCAGGGAAACCATCTCCAAAAATATCGGAAAACCGCCGAAATAAATTCGAACGGCTGCGAAAAGGCCGCTGTCAAAGAGGGCAGGTTAAGGCGATTCGGGTAGTGGTGCGCTTCTGGTATTTGCTGTTTCTCCGCGGCGCGCGCTGCCCGAATCCTTTTTTTGCCGCGGCGCGCCCCTGAAATTCCAGCATTGCCCGCTCCCCTCGCCTTGCCGTTTCATGGAGAAGCATGCCCATGACCGCCAATACTCCCGCCTTCGGCCTGCGCGGCTTCCTGCTCGACGCGCCAGCTTACGGCGTCTTGCGCGGGAGACCGGGCGGCGGCGTTATCGTGCAGCATGGACGCATCGCGGAGATCGGGCTGTTTGACGAACTGCGCCGCCGGCAATTTCCCGTGCCGGTGGATTGGCTCGATCACGGCGAGATCGCGATCTTCCCCGGCCTGATCGATTGCCACACGCACCTGCCGCAGTATCCGGCGGTGGCGCGCGGCGAAAGCGATCTGCTCCCGTGGTTGCGCGCGAATATTTTTCCAGTCGAACGCGATTTCACCGGGCCGCGGGCGCGTGAAGAAGCGCCGCTCTTTTTCCACGAACTCGCCCGCCACGGCACGACCACCGCGATGATCTACGCCGCGATTTACGAGGATAGTTGCGAAGCGGCGTTTGCGGCGGCGCAGGCGAGCGGGCTGCGCGCCATCATCGGCAAAGTGATGATGGACGTCGGCTCCTACGGGCAATTGCAGCCGAGGAAAATTCTCTCAGTCTCGATGGCGGAAAGCGAACGCCTCTGCCAAAAATGGCACGGCGCCGAAGATGGCCGTCTCGAATACGCCTTCAGCCCCCGCTTCGCCATCACTTGCTCGGAGAAATTGCTGCGCGGCGCGGCGGAACTGGCGGCGCGTTTCAGCGCTTACGTGCAGACGCATCTGGCGGAGAACCGCGAAGAGATCGAGAAAGTGCATCACCTTTTCCCGGCGGCGAGCGATTACACGCACGTCTACGAGCAATGCGGTTTGCTCACGCCGCGCACCATGCTCGGGCATTGCCTGCACCTGAACGCGCGCGAGATCAGCGCCATCGCCGCCGCGCGCGCGAGCGTCGCGCATTGCCCGACGTCGAACCTTTTTCTCGGCAGCGGCCTCATTAAACTCGATCTGTTGCTTGCCGCCGGCATCGCGATCGGTCTCGGCTCGGATGTCGCGGCCGGCCCCGAATTAAATATGTGGCGCGTCATGCGCGGCGCGATTGACGTGCAAAAAGCGCGTGCCGCCTACGAGCCGAATTTGCGCACGCTACGTCCGGCGGAAGCGCTCTATCTGGCCACGCAGGGCGGCGCGACCGCGCTCGGCAAAGCGGCCATGATCGGGACGCTGGACATTGGCAAGGAAGCCGATTTCACCCTGCTCGATCTCGCCGCGCTGCATCCTTATCACCGCTCGTCGCCGCTCTCGGCCGAAGACGCGATCGCGCTGGCTATTTATCGCGGCGGCCCGGAGGCAACAGTCGCGACCTACGTGCGCGGACGTTGCGTTTATCGGCGCGCCGCGCATTCATCCTCATGACGCCGGACCTGATCGACCTCGCCTTGGGCGAAGATGTCGGCGCGGGCGACATCACTTCGCGGTTATTTGTCGCCGCCAATGCGAAAGCGCGCGCGCGCATCATCGCACGCGAGAAAGCGATCGTCGCCGGCACCGCCACCGCCGCGGAAGTTTTTCGCCGCGTCGATCCGCAGCTCGAAGTCGAGATCGCGCTGGCTGACGGCGCCGGCGTCCTCCCCGGCGATTCGATTTTGAAAATCGCCGGGCTCGCCCGCAGCATCCTCACCGCCGAACGCGTCGCGCTCAATTTTCTCCAGCATCTCACCGGCATCGCCACCCTCACCGCCGAATACGTCGAGGCCGTCGGCAAAAACCCCGCGAAGATTTTGGACACGCGCAAGACCATGCCGGGCATGCGCGCGCTGGAGAAGGCGGCCGTCGTCGCCGGCGGCGGCACGAATCATCGCCACGGCCTCTACGACATGATTTTGGTAAAGGACAATCACCTCGCCGCGCAACCCGATTTCGAATCGATCGCCGCCATGATCAAACGCGCGCGCGCCGAGCATCCCGGCGTGCGCCTGGAGGTGGAAGCGGACACGCTCGAGCAGGTGCGCGCGCTGGTGCAGATCGAAGGCATCGACGTGATCCTGCTCGATAACATGGAGACGTCGTCGATGCGCGAAGCGCTCGCGCTCGGTCGCACGCATCCGGTGAAATTCGAAGCCAGTGGCGGCGTGAATCTGCAAACGGTGCGCCGCATCGCCGCCACCGGCATCGATTTCATTTCCGTCGGCGCGCTCACGCATTCCGTGCGCGCGATCGATCTCTCGCTCGAGCTCACCCATCTTTCCTCGTGAAAGCCAACGCGCCGCTGCGCGCGGCGGAATTGCGCGCTGATCTCGCTGGCTGTCGCATCGGACGCGAGCTGCACCTTCTGGAAACGACGCCGTCGACCAACGATGCGCTCACGGAGCGGATCACAGGCGACACGATCTGGGGTTTGGTCGTGCTCGCGGAAACGCAAACGGCCGGGCGCGGCCAACGCGGCAACCGCTGGGAATCGGCGCCGCGCCAGGGTCTCTGGCTTTCCATTTTGCTGCGACCCGAGATCGCGCTGGCTGATTCACCGCAGCTCACGCGCTGGGCCGCGAAAACCGTGCGCGACTTCATCGTCAGCGCCTGCGCGTTACCCGCGGAAACGAAAATGCCGAACGACGTGCTCGTGCGCGGGCGCAAAGTCGCCGGCGTGCTGGTGGAAATGCGCGCGCAACGCGCCCGCCCGCACGTCGCCATTCTCGGGATCGGGCTGAATGTGAACCAGGCGCCGGAAGATTTTTCCGTGCCGTTGCGCGCGACGGCGACTTCACTCGCGATCGAAGCGAAGCGCGTTTTCGATCGCACGAAATTAGTCAGCGCGCTCTTGCGCGCGCTCTACGCCACCTACGAGTTCGGCGATTGACCTGTAGCGG